>JBCCYD010000543.1:0-3981 GCA_039190385.1 Cyanobacteria bacterium P01_F01_bin.143
CCACACTGCTCCCACCAATACAGGACTGCTTCCTGACGATCTCGCTCAGTCTTATCTTCAAGAACTCACCGAGAAACTATAATCTCTTAAAGATAATTAAATTGTTACTTAGAATATTTAAAAACGCAATCATCAAAGCTGACACTTCGTATAATGCGATCGCTGCATCGTCAAAAGCTGGTCGATTCATCCTGATCGCGTAGTTGATATGCTTACTAATTTCATCAGCTAGGGGTTCTGAATCGCAAGCGTTGAGCAATACACACTCAATGCGATCAGCGAAGTTACTCAACAAACTTGCTACAAAGGCATTGCTAACTATCTTTGCATTCCCCTTTTCATCATCTTTTCAAATTGTAGGATTACTCTACCTGCCAAAGTTTAATGTCCCAATCATCTCCTGCACTTGCCAGTATTTTTCCATCTGGACTAAAGGCAACAGCTCTTACTACTTCAAAATGACCTGTTAGAGTTTCTCTAAATTTTCCTGTTTCAATTTCCCAAATTTTAACTGTATGGTCACTACTAGCGCTGGCTAATTTTTTACCATCTGGACTAATTGCTAAATCTCTAATACTTCCTGCATGACCTTTGAGGATATGAGCCGATCGCATTTCTTTTCCCGTATCCAGATTCCATCGCTTAATGGTGCGGTCTTTTCCACCACTAATTAGGATGCGATCGCGAAGTACCTCGCCTTCAGCGCGATCGCAAATTGTCAGAGAAAACACATCACTCATATGTGCATTAGGAATAATTTGAGGCTCTTGTAATCCTTTTTCTAAATCCCAGATTTTAATAGTTTTACCTCCACTACCACTAACTAAAATCCTTGCATCTGAACTTAGGGCAAGGGAACGAATTCCACTAAAAGCTGTACTAACTGCGTCGAGCATTTCCCCTGTCTGCCAATGCCAAAGTTTGATAGTCCCTTTAACGCTAGTACTACCCGTTGCAATGAATCGTTGTTTTGAGTTAATAGCGATCGCATTGAGAACAGTTTTCGGGTTGAGAGATGTTTTGATTGTTTTTGTACAATTTCCTGTTTCTAGATCCCAAATTTTTAAAGTGCTATCTGCGCTGCCACTAACTATTTGCTTCCCGTCGGCACTGATTTGCACGCACTTAACTCGTTCCTTATGGCCTTTAAACAGATTGATTAATTGCCCAGTAGCTATATCCCATAATCTCACAGTGCGATCGTCGCTAGCACTAGCCAGATATTTGCCGTCAGGAGTAAATGCGATCGCTCTTACCGAATCTGAATGACCGATAAAAGATTGAAAAGCATCTTTGGAAAAGTTGGGTTCTGCTTCTGGTTTAGGAGGTGTAATTGAGATCGGGTTTGCTTTCTGGATTAGAACGGGGATTAAGTGTTCAGGAGTTGGTAATTCTTCTTTTCTACTATCCAAAATTGGTACTAATTTACGCCGAATAGTTTCTTGATCTGGGTATTCTAACTCGATCGCATTTTTGCCTAGTTCATAAGCAGTTGCGATCGCTTTCTCTGCACTAATACCGCCATAAAAACCACGGGCAAAGATAATTGCTGATTCATCGAGAATAGAACGATTCATTCCCACAACATAGTTGATATGGTTTGAAATTGCTGTAGCTTGAACTTTTGTATAGCAGGCATTAAGCACAATACATTCGATACTGTCTTGAAAGATCTTGAATAAATTTGCTAGGGCTTTGGTGGAGGCAAATTTGATTTTTCCGCGATCGCCGACTAAAACGAGGCCTTCTGTTCCTTCTCCATGTCCACAGAAGTGAACTATTTGCGGTTGTACTTCTAACAATGCTTGTTGCAGATCCGCAGGGCGAACGGCTCCTCTGGTTTCGAGAATATAGTCAGAACCTTTAAGGACTTGTCGGATTTCTCTTATTTCTATGTTGAGGTCTAAGGCAGACGTTCCTTTAGGGTTAGCTGACAGGATAAGAATTCTTTTGCTCATGATTTATTGCTCCAGTTCCATGTTTGCAAAATGTTCCATCAACATGCGGTGATAAAAAACATATCCACCACCAATTTTTTTCATTAGTAATAGTTCTGTTGCATAGTCTAGAAAGTGAGCATAGTTCCAAGGCATGTGACCTTGGCTGTAAAGAATACAGCGCAGGTTAAAGTGTTGGATACAAGTCGCCCCACCACTAATCAGACCTCCACTGAGCCCTCCAATCAGACCTCCACTAAGCCCTCCAATTAGACCTCCACTCATCCATCCAATTAGCCCTCCACTCATCCCTCCAGTCCAAATAACAAACTCACCAAGCAAACCACCAATCAACCCACCAATCAACCCACCAATTAGCCCACCAATCAGCCCCATTTTGATGAAGTTTTTGCGTGAGCTCCAAATTCCTTGATTGGGGATTGTTCTTTGCTTCACTTCAGTACTACTCATTCCACTATTAACTACTCCAATCAGCCCACCAATCAGTCCCCCATTTAATAGTCCTTCAATCAGTCCTTCAATCAGTGCATAAATCAGCACTCCAATCAGTGCATAAATCAGCACTCCAATCAGTGCATAAATCAGCACTCCAATCAGCCCACCAATCAGCCCGTAAATTAGCATGTCTCGAAGAATCTTGGATTTAGCTTTTTGCCATGACCAATTTATTTGCTCAAATAGGGTAATTTCTGGTGATAACCCGGCAATTAATCCTCCAATCAGCCCTCCGATCAGCCCATAAAGCAGCCCTACTTGGATCAGTCTTCCGATCCACACTCCTGGTAGCCCTCCACTCAGCCCTCTAATCAGAACAAACGTCAGCAAAGGTAGCAGCCCTCCACTCAGTCCCCCAATCAGCCCGAAAGTCAGCCCTCCCAATAAAAAATTTTTGACTCGATAGTATATTCTCTCCCTTCTACTTTCCAGTAGGGTTGGTTGTATTTTTTCAATCAGAAAAATTATTTTTGATTCATCGACCATGGCGTTTGCCAACCAATTGAGCCAAAGTAAAACTTTAGCTTGAGAATATTTTTTTCCTACAATTTTTTCCTGTAAATTTTTTTCAATATAAGATTCAAATAAATTAAACTCGCGATATTCAGGATTATGAAACTGCTCATAACATTCCTCCAATGACCACTCATGATACGTCCAGGTCATCATATTTAAAATCAACGGAGTAGTTGCAAACTGAAATACTCCAAGATCTTGTTTGATTACATTTTTCAACCCTAATAAACAATCATCCGCTCTTTCAAGAAAATCTAATAGTTGTTGCTTAGAAAGAGGTTGGATACAAATAACGCTACTCAATAGAAGTCTTTCGGCTAGAGCTTCATAGTCTTTCATCCTGCTACAGACAACCATCTCAGTTTTTTGATGAGTGTTGCTAAAATTCTGAATCGTTCTGACACAAGCATTCCGATTCTCAGCTTTTACTTCATCCAAACCATCAAGTAATAAAGTTAGTTCTTGTCTCTCTATCCAAAGCTTACTCCAAGCTTTTGGTACTTGATAGTTATCTCGTAGTTCTTCAATCAACCATTCTTCTAAAGGTTGTCGCTTTTCTGCCCAAGAAGAGAGGTTAAAAACTACAGGTATTGGTTTTTTAGAATTTTCCCGCGATTCAGTTACCAATCTTTCTGCAAGTTGCAATAGGGCAATAGTCTTACCCGATCCTGGTTCTCCTAAAATCAGTAAAGTTTGCCCATCACTAATCTGACCAGTAATATCTGTATTTTTGACCGAATCATAGGATTGCTCGATGTCAAAAGGAATTACTTCGAGGTTGTCTAAAGGTCGTAAAATTTGTCCTGAAGGATGATCTTTATCAGTATCGATAGCAGTATTAAAGTAAAGAGAAGGTTTCAGAAAGCCTTCAATCCAAAACTCTTGAACCTTATTAATTAGAGTTCCGCGTTGTTTAAGTTCAAAATCATCAATCTGTTTTTCTCGATGAATAATTCTTTGTCCAAAATTATCTAAGATATTTCTTAAGTTATCCTTATATCTTTTTCTTCTA
>JBCCYD010000544.1:0-3974 GCA_039190385.1 Cyanobacteria bacterium P01_F01_bin.143
TATAAGTTTAAAAATTCAATCAATTTTTAGTCCAATAATATAGGTAGATTATGTCTAGAGATAGCTCAACAAATACAACGATTCCTAAATCTAGTTCTAAAAAATCCAATAAATTAAAAATGTCAATTACTTTACCAGAAGAGATAGCTAAACATCTTGAATGGCTAGCAGAAGTTCAAGACATCTCAAAAGTTGAAGCTATCCGTAAAGCTATTGCAACAGAGTCATTTCTCAAACAGGAATTGATCAAGGGTGCCAAAGTTTTGGTCGTTGAAGGAGATTCGACAAAAGAAGTTGTTTTTCGTTAATTTAAAACGACTAAGGGAATAAAAGTGTCTGAGTTTAACAATGATGAAAAGACTGCTCTAGAAAAGCTTCAGGAAATATATGATAGGTTTTCTATTTCTTTAAAAAATAATTCAGTTAAAATTAGAATCAAAAAGATCTCTTCCAAAAAAGGGACTATCAAAGTAACAGAAATACTTTATTCTAAAAATTCAAAAACCAATGATTCTATAATTCCTGAATTACCATCTTTAGCAGAAACTCCTGAATTAAAAGATGCTAGTGAAGAGGATCGCGAAATTGTCCAGATATATTTGGAAGAAAATAATTTAGAAGCAAATGGGAAAAAACCCTGGTTTGAACCTAAAAATTTACTATATCCCATACTAGGGGGATTTATCGTCAACTTAATACTTAATTATCGTGGTAATCTATCTCATTTCCTCGGTTGGATAATAGATTATTTAAAATCATTTATATGATTTCGTATATATCAAGAAAGCGCAAGGTAAGAGGTCTAGGACAAACAGTGTTGAAATGCGACAAATCGTTACAATGAATTTTGATGTCCGTAAAAATCCCTAATAAATGCCCAACCTTTCTGATTCTCTAGACACCATCCGTATTCGCGGTGCGCGACAACATAACCTCAAAAATATTGATCTTGATCTGCCCCGCAATAAGTTGATTGTTTTTACTGGTGTTTCAGGTTCGGGTAAATCTTCCTTGGCTTTTGACACGATCTTTGCCGAAGGACAAAGGCGCTATGTCGAATCCTTGAGCGCCTACGCAAGACAGTTTTTAGGACAATTAGATAAGCCCGATGTGGACGCGATCGAGGGATTAAGTCCAGCAATCTCTATTGATCAAAAATCAACTTCCCATAATCCTCGTTCCACAGTGGGTACGGTCACAGAAATTTATGATTATCTGAGATTACTTTTTGGTCGGGCAGGAGAACCCCATTGTCCAAAATGCGATCGCTCGATTGTACCCCAGACGATTGATGAAATGTGCGATCGCGTGATGGAATTACCCGATAAAACTAAGTTTCTCCTTCTTGCTCCTGTCGTCCGAGGCAAAAAAGGAACCCATAAGCAACTGTTATCTAGCCTCGCTGCCCAAGGATTCGTCAGAGTTAAGATTAACGGAGAAATCAAACAACTATCCGACAAAATAACCTTAAACAAAAATCATAAACATGATATCGAAGTTGTAGTCGATCGCCTAATTAAAAAACCAGGCATTCAAGAAAGATTAGCTGATTCGCTGGGGACTTGCCTTCAGATTGCCGATGGCATTGCCATTATTGAGCTGGTGAGCAGTGAATCTAGCGAACCCAAGATCATCTTTTCCGAAAACTTTGCTTGCCCAGAACATGGGGCAGTTATGGAAGAATTATCACCGCGATTATTTTCTTTCAATTCTCCCTATGGAGCCTGTCCCGACTGTCATGGCATTGGTTATCTCAAAACCTTTGCGCCTGAGTTGATTATTCCTGATCCAGCCCAACCCGTTTATAGCGCGATCGCGCCTTGGTCAAAAAAAGACAATAGTTATTATCTAGCCTTACTTTACAGTCTAGGGGAAGCTTACGATTTTGACATCAAAACACCTTGGAAAGAACTAACCAAAAAGCAACAGGATATCTTACTTTATGGTACCGATGAGTTGATTTTCTTTTATGCCGATTCCCGTGATGGCAAAGATGGTTATGATCGCCCCTATTATGGAATCATCAAAATGCTCGATCGCAGTTATAAAGAAAGTAACTCCGACACCATTAGAAATAAACTAGAACAATATCTAATCAATAAACCCTGCAAAACCTGCGAAGGGAAAAGATTAAAACCCGAATCTCTTGCCGTACGTTTAGGACAACATAAAATCAATGATTTAGTTAGCGTCCCCATTAGAAATTGTTTAGACAAAATAAATCAATTGCAACTCACACCTCGTCAGGCCTTGATCGGGGAATTAGCTCTCAAAGAAATTAAAGCCCGATTACAATTTCTCCTCGATGTCGGACTAGATTATCTAACTCTCGATCGCGCTGCTATGACCTTATCCGGCGGTGAAGCCCAAAGAATCAGACTGGCAACCCAAATTGGTGCTGGTTTAACGGGCGTTCTCTATGTATTGGATGAACCCAGTATTGGTTTACATCAACGAGATAATGATCGCTTATTGGCTACTCTTAAAAAATTACGAGATCTAGGCAATACCTTGATTGTGGTTGAACATGATGAAGACACGATCAAAAATGCCGATCACATAGTTGATATTGGTGCTTTTGCGGGAGTTCATGGGGGAAGTATTACTTTTCAGGGAGAATATAAAGGTTTACTCGACTCAGCAGAATCGATTACGGGAGCCTATTTATCTCAGAAAAAACTAATTGCTACACCCACTGAAAGAAGACCAGGAAAACAGGCTTGGCTCAAGCTAAAAGATTGTCATCAAAATAATCTTCAGCATATTGATGTGGATATTCCTCTAGGCAAATTTGTTTGTATTACGGGAGTTTCTGGTTCAGGAAAATCTACTCTGATTAATGAATTACTTTATCCTGCGCTGCAACATCATTTAGGTCGCAATAAACCTTTCCCCAATAAGCTGGGAAAAATCACAGGTTTAAAATCCGTTGATAAGGTAATCGTAATTGATCAATCTCCCATTGGTAGAACACCTCGTTCTAATCCCGTCACTTATACCGGAGTTTTTGATGCGATTCGGGCAATTTTTACCGAAACTATTGAGGCCAAAGCTAGGGGTTATAAAGCGGGAAGATTTTCTTTTAATGTCAAAGGAGGTCGCTGTGAAGCTTGTAGTGGACAAGGTGTAAATGTCATTGAAATGAATTTTTTGCCTGATGTTTATGTGCAATGTGATATTTGCAAAGGAGCCAGATATAACAGAGAAACTTTGCAAGTTAAGTACAAAGGTCATTCGATCGCGGATGTGTTGAACATGACCGTTGAAGAGGCTCTAGAAACTTTTAAAAATATTCCCCGTGCCCAGAAAAAATTACAAACTTTAGTGGATGTTGGTTTAGGCTATATCAAATTAGGACAACCTGCGCCTACTTTATCGGGAGGAGAAGCGCAACGGGTGAAACTGGCTTCGGAATTATCCCGTCGTGCTACAGGAAAAACGTTGTATCTAATTGATGAGCCGACTACTGGTTTATCTTTTTATGATGTGCATCATTTGCTAAATGTTTTACAAAGATTGGTTGATAAAGGTAATTCTTTGGTAGTAATTGAACATAATTTGGATGTGATTCGTTGTTGTGATTGGATTATAGATTTGGGGCCAGAAGGGGGAGATAAAGGCGGTGAAGTAATTGCGATGGGAACTCCTGAAGAAGTGGCCAAAAATAAAAAATCCTATACGGGGAAATACTTGAAAGAAGTTTTGAAGCGTTATCAAAAACTATCTTAAATTCTAATCCTGTCTTGACATATAAAATTTTAGATTGCATGTATTTTAAAAAGCTGATCAAATTACTTGCTATCTTCTATGACTCCTAAAGCTAATAAATTAGCTCTTTGTCCTGCTGTTAAACCTCTAGTTTCTGTAATATTAGTTCCTCCATAGGGACGATTATCCAAAGTTAATAAACAATCACCAGTTTCCCGGTTCCAGATTTTAATTGTATCCCACTTTCCGCACGTCAAAATGTAATA
>JBCCYD010000545.1:0-3960 GCA_039190385.1 Cyanobacteria bacterium P01_F01_bin.143
AAATGATGCTTCATAATATCTTTAGATTCAGAAAGATATAAAAATCAAGTTAGCTCTTCCCTATTATAAAAAATGACTATTTCTCATGAGAAAGATTTGCCGATAAGTATTGAGCAATGCGATTTGCTACATCGAATCGCAAATTGTATTGGTCATTCCTTAAAATTAAAAGAAACTTTTACAGCAATAGTCGCCGAAGTACGCTTATTTCTTGCTACTGACCGAGTCATGATTTATCAGTTTCATTCTGATAATAGCGGTCAAGTTGTTGCTGAGTCAATTAATGATGATAGATTGCCATCTTTATTGGGACTAAATTTTCCATCTGATGATATTCCAACTTATATTCGGGAAATGTTAAAAAAAACCCGAGTACGTTCTATTGTTAATGTAGAAACGGGAGAGATTGGTAAAAGTCCGTTATATCAGAAGGAAAACGGAGAAATTATTTCACAAGATATTTCTTACCGCCCCTTAGATCCCTGTCATGGGGAATACTTAACGGCAATGGGTGTAAAGTCTTCTTTGGTAATACCTATTTTTTATAAAGAGCAACTTTGGGGGTTATTAGTAGCTCACCATTCGCGATCGTACTCTGTTTCACAGCAACAGTTAAAAGTTATGCAAATGGTTGTAGATCAATTATCAGTAGCTATTGCCCAAAATATCCTCCTCACTCAAGCCCGCAAACAAGCTAAACGAGAAGCGATTATTAGTAGTATTGGCACCTTATTGCATTCACTCAAAGATATTCCATTGCAAGGTGCTTTAGAAAAAGCTGTTGCAGCCTTTGAGGGTTGTGGAGGTAGGCTTTGTATTCTAAATCAAACTTTAAATTGTGGGGAAGCAACCTTTCAAAATTTCGATCGCCGCTTAAAAACTGGCAGTAACTCTATAGAAGTTTATAGTTATGGTTTGCAACCAGTAATACCAGATTTAGCGAAATATTCCTTGATGGAGCAATACAGCGTTTGGGGGGAATATTATAAATCTGGTAATTATCATGTTTGGGGAATTTCTGATATCCATCAAATCCCTGAATTACGAAATCTGCAAACTGCTTTTCAAGCAAGCGGAATTCGTAGCATTTTAATGATTCCTTTGGAATATCATCAGCAATTGCTCGGTTATTTGAGTATTTTTCGCGAAGAAATAGATACAGAAACCCTCTGGGCTGGAAAGTTTGATGCCGATAAAAGGCAAGTTTATCCGCGAAGATCTTTTCAAGTATGGCGAGAGTCTAAAACCGCACAAGCTCGTGAATGGACAAAGGAAGAGATAAAATTAGCAGAAGATTTAGGTAAACAATTTGCTACAGCGATTCACCAATATGGTTTATATCAACAAGTAAAAAGTTTCAATGCTAATTTAGAAAGCCGAGTTAAACAGCGTACAGAGGAATTACAACAAGCAGCGAAACAACAACAAATCTTATTTGAAGTAGTTAGCAAAATTCGAGAATCTCTCAATTTAGATGTTATTTTTAAAACTACAACTCAACAAGTATGCCAATGGTTGGAAACTGATAGAGTCGCGGTATATCGTTTTAATGATGATTGGAGTGGTGAATTTATTGCTGAGTTTGTCAGTGAAGGCTGGGTAAAATTAGTAGGTTCAGATTTTAAAGTTTGGAAAGATAGTTATTTACAAGAAACCCAAGGTGGGGCATGCCGCTTCAATCAAACTATTGCTGTAGATGACATCTATCAAGCTGGTTACAATGATTGTCATCTAGAACTTTTAGAGCAATTCCAAGAAAAAGCATATGCGATCGCGCCAATTTTTAGAGGTGAAAAACTTTGGGGTTTACTTGCTGCTTATCAAAACTCTGCACCCCGACAATGGCAAGAATCAGAAATAAAATTCTTATCTCAAACTGCTATTCAATTTGGTGTAGCACTCCAACAAGCTGAATTATTCAAGCAAACAAAACAGCAGGCTATTAGTTTACAGCAATCAACCGAACAACAACAGTTATTATTTCAGCTTGTGGCAGAGATGCGGAAATCTCTTGATTTGGATACTATTTTTCAAATCACAACTAAAGAACTGCGTCGTATTCTCAATGCTGATAGAGTAGGTGTATATCAATTTATTCCCGGTTCAGAATTTAATGAAGGTGAATTTATTGCAGAAGATGTGTTACCAGGGTTTCCTTCTGCTTTAGCAGCTAGAATTCGCGATCATTGTTTTGGAGAAGACTATGCTGGCAAATACTGTCACGGAAGAATAACTACAGTAGATGATATTTATAATGCTGGCTTAAGCGAATGTCATATTGCCATTTTAGAACCTTTTGCAGTCAAAGCAAAAATAGTTACACCCGTGATGAATGGCGATCGACTTTGGGGTTTATTATGTATTCATCAATGTGCCCAACCTCGTAACTGGAAAGCTTCAGAAATTCAATTTACAACTCAGGTAGCGATTCAACTTTCTGCAGCATTAGAGCAAGCTGATTTGCTTGCTCAAAGCAGATTGCAAACGGAACAAATCCGACAAACGCTGAATAATTTAAAACAAGCTCAAACCCAGTTAGTTCAAAGTGAGAAAATGTCCTCTTTAGGACAATTGGTAGCAGGAATAGCACATGAAATTAATAACCCTGTTAACTTCATTTATGGGAATATTAATCATATTCATCAATATGCAGAAGATTTACTCGGTATCTTAGAACTTTATCAACAAAAATCTCTTGAAGAAGATCCTGAAATAATCGAACGTGCAGAAGAAATTGATTTAGAGTTTTTAGTTGCTGATTTACCAAAGATGCTATCTTCTATGAAAGTAGGAGCTTCCCGTATTCGTGAGATTGTTTTATCTTTACGCAATTTTTCTCGATTAGATGAAGCAGATTTAAAAATGGTTGATATTCACGAAGGTATTGATAGTACATTATTAATTTTGCAATACCGTTTAAAAGCAAAACCGGATAGTCTAGGCATTAAAGTAATTAAAGAGTACGGCGATTTACCCAAAGTAGAGTGTTATGCCGGACAAATAAATCAAGTATTAATGAATCTTTTAAGCAATGCAATTGATGCATCTGAAGAAAAATTTCATCATAGTGTTTTTCAAGTAGAAAATGACAATAATCAATCTAAAATTCCCCAAATTAAGATTTCCACTCAAACTACTAAGAACAAGAATGGAATTATAATTCGTATCTCTGACAACGGATTAGGAATAAATGAAAAAGTTATCAAACGAATGTTCGATCCCTTTTTTACAACTAAACCAATAGGCAAAGGTACTGGTTTGGGATTATCAATTAGTTATCAGATAGTAGTTGATAAACACGGTGGTACCTTGAAATGTAATTCTCAACCCGGTAAAGGTACAGAATTCTTAATGGAAATTCCCCTGAGACAAAGTCGATGAGGAAAAAGTTAGGAGTTGGCAGTTACCAATAATTGTTCTCCCCATCTCTTCCCCACTCACAATTTCTAATTTCTTAATTGTACCGGCATTGCTAAATAAATCATTTTCACTCCTCCAACAGGAGAAAAAATCACAGGAGCTAAGTTATTATTTAATTGCATTTTAATTTCTACCGATGCTAATGCTTTTAAACCTTCCATCAAATATTTAATATTAAAGGCAATATCAATATCATCTCCTAATATTTGTGCTGGCATCGATTCCATTCCGCTACCAATTTCTTGAGTTTCTACTGACAAGGTGATTTCTTGAGATTCACTATCAATGCTAACTTTAGCAATATTATTTTTTTGGTCGGCTAATACAGCTATTCTTTCTAAAGCGCTAATAAATTGTTTTCTATCTAAAATTAGCTCTCTTTCAAATTGACGAGGTACGAGTTGATGATAAGCTGGATATTGTCCTTCTAAAGTTCTGCTAGTTAAACTTTGATTTTGCCATTGAAAAACTACCTGCCCTTCGTCAAAATACATTGCTACAGGCTCATCTTCTTTTGAACGAGCAAACGCGGCGCCGCCT
>JBCCYD010000546.1:0-3941 GCA_039190385.1 Cyanobacteria bacterium P01_F01_bin.143
AGTTAGAGTTGCAGAGCGGAAATTTGTTCCTAATGCTTGAACTCTGATAAAGTTAGAATTTGAGAGGTTAGCTCCCTCAAAGTTAGCTCTATAGAGGTTGGCACTTTTAAGGTTAGCACTTGAAAGTTTAGAACCATAAAGGGTAGCCCCTGAAAGATTAGCACTATAAAGGATAGAACTTTCTAGGTTGGCATTTTCTAGGTTGGCATTTTCTAGGTTGGCATAATAAAGATCTGTCTTTTTGAGATTGGCATTTTTGAGGTTGGCATTTTCTAGGTTGGCATTTTCTAGGACAGCACTTGAGAGGTTAACGCGTATAAGATTGGCTCCAACGAGGTTGGCACTATATAAGTTGGCACCAATAAGACTAGCATTTTTGAAGTTGACAAGTTTAAGATTGGCTCCAACAAGGTTAGGTCTAACAAGGTTGGCGCCAAAGAGGTTAGGTGTCATGTCAGGGTTTTCTTCTCGCCACTGATTCCAAGCTTTTACTCCTTCATTGAGCTTTGCTAGATGTTCTGGGTTTGCCATAATCTTCTAGAAAAAATTCATCAATTGTTCTTTAAAGAAAGACAAAACTACTGCTCCAGCAATCAATCTTAACCACCATTCCGCCCTATCTGCTTTCTCTTCAACCTTAGTGAATCTTTCATCTATTTTTTTATCTAAGGTCATTACCTTTTCCTCTAGGGTATTTACCTTTTTCTCTACTGTATTTATCTTTTTCTCTACTGTATTTATCTTTTTCTCTAATGTATCTACCTTTTTGTCTAATGTATCTACTTTTCCTTCTACAGTAATTAGTTTTTCTTTCAAAACAGCTATGGATTCTGCATTTTTGACTAGCTGTGCTAGCATTTGTGCTTCATAAGATTTTATTTCTGAGTTCATCTTTATTACGGATTTCAAATAATTTTATTGCCCACTAATTTATGACCGATCGCTAACTGCCAAAACTTAATCTCTGCATCTACATTAATTTCTGACAAAACATCAGCTATTTTTTGAAGATTATCACTGTAGATTTGAGAATCTTCCTGACGAGCATTAGAAATTGTTGTCTTAGATAATCCTGTTTTCTCTGCTAGCTCCGTATTCTTGATGTTATATTCTGCCATCATCAAACGTAATACTGCATTAAATGTCTTTCTTAACTCTTGCATTATTTTACAGGCGTCAAGGGTAGTTGATTTCAATCAATCTCATTATACTGAATTCCATCATTAGAGATAAAATTAAACTTGGTATTCGCCTTTTCGATTAAATAGCACGTTTTTTGTATTGCAATTAATTACAATAAACAATTATCAACAAACAAAAGAATATGGAACTAATATTTTTTGCAGCCGCAGGTGCAGTTGCCGGTGCAGCCGTAGCCGAAACAGTAGGCGGAATGGGTTTGGCTGTTGCAGGGACAGCGATCGCAATTGAAGCAGCACCAGTTATTGCTACAGGAGCAGTTTTAGGGCTCGCAGCATATGGCGTTAAATCCGCATTATTGTGGTAATGGGCAAAAAACCTAATCCCTGGCAAAAACTTGTCAGGGGAGCTATTAGAGATTTGATTAACGATGTAAATAGCCCTCAACCTAAAAGCTCTAAACCTAAAAAGAAGAAATCAAAAAAGGTTGTAAAAACCAAGAAAAGAAGTAGATATATCCCTATTTTCGCCAACTTAATAGAAGTTCTTGCTGCTAATCTAATTTTTAAATCTTGCTTTTAGTTTCTAACATACTTAGTTAAATTTGATGATTATTTATTTTAGCTATGTCAGTCTACTACTATCAATGAAACATTCTTTTTCAGAAATAACTTTAAGGATGATTGATCACAACTCCCAATAACGAACTATCAGATTCAACAAAGCTATCTAGTGTTTCGGTAACTGTATTTCTGGTCACCATTCCTGGTTGATTTACTAAAATAATGCCATCGGTGAAAGATTCTAGCAACAGAGCATCACTGCATTTAGCTAAAGGTGGAGTATCAATGATAATCACATCAAAACGCTCTTTCGCTTCTTCGATTAATAGACGAAATTCTTCAGATTCTAAGATTGCGGGAACTTGATTTAATTCTCCAGGACTAGGAAGCAAATATAAATTAACGATAATTGGTACTAGACGAATTGTTGATTGATTTTGAGAAAAATACTGTAGCGGTTCTGCCTCTGAATCGTTATCTAATGAAACCTTTAGTAAATTACTTTGCGATCGCGATCGCATATTAGCTTCAATAATCAAAGTCTTTTGCCCTGCATTGGCATAGGCGATCGCCAAATTATAGGCCGTTAAAGTTTTTCCTTCCTTCGCCTCAATACTAGTAACCGCAACTATTTTACAATCATCATCGGTCTTGCGACGTAGGTTAATCCGAACTTTTTCATAGAAATCAATAAATTCAGAATTAGGATCACCCAGAATTCCCGTCTTGTGACCGTCAATATTGAAACAATGAACAAAAGGAATATTGCCCAACAGAGGAATATTTTTGGCCGCGAGCAATTCTCTGGTTTCTTTCGATGTCAGCAAAGATTCTTCGGGATTAACAGAGAGAGAGAGGATTCCCATCGCTGAAACCAAACCAACTCCGCCACCTGTGAGCCAAATCAAATATCGATTCGAGGGGTCAAGCTCTAGGGATTTTACTTCTGTCACGATAGGCGATCGCGCGATCGCGTAGCTACTAGTAATCGCCGTTTCTTGGGCTTTAGCATTAACTAATGTGGTTTCAATATTGTCATATAAAGCTTTTTTTGCAGCAACCTCTTGAGTCAAACGAGTTTTTTGTAATTGATGATCTGGATATTTGGCATATTGCGATCGCAAATCCTTTGCTGTTTGCTCCAGCGCCTTCAATTGTCTGTTAATACCCGCTTTTTGAGTTTGTAAATTTACTAAATTATTCGCTAATTCTTGCCTCCCAGGATCAAGGCTACTTTCCTTGCGTAACTGAGCAGGACGCGAATTATAAGAACCTAAAACTTCCTTGGCTCTTTGTTGCGCAATTTTTTCCTGCGCCTTTAATTTCCTGTTCAAAGTGATCATAGTGGGATGATCTGGCCGTAAATCTTTTTCTCGCAGCTTAATTTCTGACTCAATGACTAGCATTTCGCCATGCACATTACTTAAAACGGGGTCAGCACTCAGAGCCGCCGCGTTATAAGCCTGTTGGGGAGTTAAACCTAAGCGTTTGCTAATACTATCTATTTGCCCTTGAAGTTTTTCTAGGGATACCTGGAGTTCTCTTTGCTGTTGCTGGCTTTGATTAATCTCATTGCGGATCGAGCCATCTTGAATGGTGAGTAATTTTGTTCCTTCTGCACCACTGAGGAAACGATATAATGCTTTTTCAGCGGTGGCTAGTTCTCTTTGGGCATCTGTACGACTAGTTTCAAGTTTAGCAATGCGATTAACTAGCTGATTAGCGTTAATTATTCTACTTTCTTCGATAATGGCATTCATAAATACCTCAAGCATCGCGATCGCGTCTTCTTCTGTAGCCGCGTCTAAATATTCCAAGGTAATAGTGCCAGATTCACTTCGCTCTAATTTAAGATTATGATCCAATATTTCTTGGACTTGTAATGCAGTTAAGCCTAATTTATCACTCAGAATATTTTGCACATGAGGCGATCGCAAAATATTTAAGGTATTATCTTTTACCTGTTGTTCAGGAGTGTTTACGGTTAAATCACGATAGGCCAATTGACCTGAGCTTTGAATTTTTTTGATAGGAGATGGTTCAGAAGTTTGAGCAAATATTAACGCACCACCAATTCCCAGTAAAAAGATCATTAATCCCAGAAATTTATATCGCCACTGAGTTCTCCCCAAAAAATTCAATATAGAAAAATACATAATAGATGTTAAATATTTAATAATTAATACTCAATAGTCAATGATTAATGATTAATGTTTAATGCTCAATGTTTAATGTTCA
>JBCCYD010000547.1:0-3939 GCA_039190385.1 Cyanobacteria bacterium P01_F01_bin.143
CAAAGTTAATCAAGATATCCCATTAAAATAGAAGGATCATCGATATCATTAGAAGCGACGGGACGATTTCCCATAATGACTAAAGTATCACTAACTTCTAAGCTGCTCAAAGCAATGGGACGATTTCCCGAGATAACCATTGTGCTACTAATCTTCATGCCACTTTTAGTAACAGGACGAGCAGAACCCACAGATGAGTAAGTTTTAACTATCTCAAGGTGACTAGGTTCAATGGGTCTATTGCCAGGTAATAGAGTTTGAGGCACAGATAAAGCGGTGCTAGTTTCTTGGCTAGATTTTTCGGCGGTCTCAACAGTCATCTGTTTTTCTCCTAGATGTGAATAAAATTATGAAGTAGATTCTGGAAAATTAAATAAAGAATATGAATTGTATAGTTTCTTCTAGTTTCTTATAATTCTGACATTCTCTGGTGTTTATCGCAAGATAATAGATATTTGAATTTAATGTGGTTGAGTTAACTTCCGCTAATATGTACGACGATTTCTCGTTGGTGACTCCGTTGACGATGTTCCCAAAGATAAATACCTTGCCAAATACCTAAAACCAGCCGGCTATCCGCGATCGGAATCTGTTCAGAAGTATGAGTTAAAGCAGAGCGAATATGAGCCGGCATATCATCAGAACCTTCGGCACTATGGATATAGGCCATGGAGTCTTCGGGAACTAATTTAGCAAAAAAGTTGGCCAGATCTTCGAGAACATCAGGATCAGCATTTTCTTGGATTACAAGAGATGCCGAAGTATGACGAATAAAGATAGTGCACAAACCTGTTTCAATGTCAGATGCTGCGACAATCCTTTCTATTTTATTCGTGATTTTATGAAGTGATTTTCCGACGGTTTGAATACGGAGAGCTTGTTGATAGTGTTTCATAATCTAATACTTGGTTGGAATTAATCTTGTTCATATTAACTTTTAGCGTTTTAACCATCCAGACCAATTCAGCTCAGAATCAATCAGAGAAAAATGGGAATGATAGGAAAAATATGTTTAATAAACTGACATGGATATAGCTAAGGTCGCAACTGCAACTTTTGAGTTGTCTGGCAGAGAAACTTATCAAAAAATTGCGAATAATCTAGACAAGGTAATGAAAGGTCAATCTGGGGCAATTAGAAAGCTGCTGGCGGCTTTTGCCAGTGGAGGACATGTTTTATTGGAAGATTATCCTGGTACAGGCAAAACTACTTTAGCTAAAGCTTTAGCTTTTTCGATTGATGCCAAATTTAAACGTATTCAATTTACTCCCGATCTTTTACCTTCAGATATTTTGGGGATTTCGATTTTCGACCAGAGCGATCGCAGTTTTCGCTTTCATGAGGGTCCTATCTTCGCCAATATTGTTTTAGTTGATGAGATCAATCGTGCTTCGCCTCGAACTCAATCTGCTTTGCTTGAAGCGATGGCAGAATCTCAAGTAAGTATTGATAGTCAGATAAGACAACTTAAGGATCTCTTTTTTACCATTGCAACCCAAAATCCTGTTGGTTCTCATGGTACTTATCCGCTCCCTGAAGCCCAAATGGATCGTTTTGCGGTCAAATTTAGTTTGGGATATATTTCCCCAGAAGAGGAAGTGCGAATTCTCTCGGAGCAAATTCAGGCTCATCCAGTTGATCGGATGCAATCTTGTGTTTCTTTGGCAGAAGCGATCGCACTTAAGGAACAAACCAAGAAAATTCGAGTAGGCGAGGAAATTCGACGCTATATTGTGGATATTGTCAATGCTACTCGTTCGGCATCAGGGGTGCAATTAGGCGCTAGTCCTAGAGCTTCTTTAGCTTTAATGAAACTAGCTCAAGCCTTAGCTTTGTTTGATGGTCAAGAATTTGTCACTCCGGAACAGATTAAGGAAATAGCTGTCTCCGCGATCGCCCATCGCTTACTTATGGAACCTCAGGCAAGATTTTCCGGTAGAACAGCAGAAACTGTAGTAGAAGAAATTCTAGATTCTATCCCAGTTCCCGCTTGATTCAAATATTACCTTTTACCTTTTACCTCTTACCTATAAATCAAATCCCAGCATGTCCTAAAGCCAGACCAGCAGTCAACATCCCAAAAACCAGAAATGGTTGGGCACTAGCTTGATATTTCACATCATTTTCTAGAGGATCACGAAGAAAATAGATATTTTGGAAAATCATCTGCGGCAAGATTAACGCGCCTAAAACAATTGCATAGATATTTTCGTGGATAAAAACTAGATAGCTAGCAATACCGATTTGGAAAGTATCGATCATAATGACGCAAATCCAGGCTGCGGTAGTGATACCAAACATAACAGGTAAAGATTTCAAACCTAAAGTGCGATCGCCTTCGACACTTTTGAAATCATTAACCACAGCAATGCCCAACCCCGCAAAACTATAAATCAGCGTCAGAACTATAATCGTCCAATTTAAAGTCCCAAACAGAGCATGACCCGCCCACCAAGGTAAGGCAATATAGCTCGAACCTAGAGCATAATTGCCCAGCCAGCCATTCTGCTTAAGTTTCAGAGGCGGCGCTGAATAGATATAGGCGACAAAGGCACCACCTAACGTAAGACAAAACATTATAGGAAAATCATGCCCTACAACTAGATCCAAAGCATAGGATAAACCTAAACTTAGGACAAATAAGAGTATAATTTGAGTGACTACTTGAGGAATCGAGATTGCCCCAGAAGGAATGGGCCGATAGGGTTCATTGATCGCATCAATTTCGCGATCGTAGAAATCATTGATAGTTTGGGTATAGCCTGTCATCAAAGGGCCTGAGAGTAACATACAGGCTGCGGCGGTAAAAACATTGTCCACTGACCATGTAAAGTTTCCAGAAGACGCAGCTCCACAAATAACACCCCAAATCAAGGGTACCCAAGTAATTGGTTTCATGAGTTGCAAGCGGATTTTCCAAATATTGGTTTCTCCTGTTGCAGCGCCCTTCATTCCCAAGAGCTGTCGGGCCTTCGAGTTTTTTTCTTCTTGGGGATTATCGTCTACTTTATTTTCTGCGGTTTGATCACTCACTTGCCGTGACTCCAAATTAAAGTTTAATAATTAATATTTATTAATAAGCAATAATTAATATTCCTTGAAAATTCTACCTGAAAATCCCTTGGGATTGATCCTGTTTCAGGAATAATCAAGAATTTGTAATGAGTCAATCAGGCTCAGGTATTTCGCCAAATTCCTCTTTATATCGCTGTAATAAACTTTCCATTTCCTCTAGTTTCTGCTGTGCTAATTCTTTCTCCCTTCTTTCTTGCTTTAATGCTTCTGCTAATTCTTCAGGGATTAATAATTTTTCTCCTGTATCTTGACGATAAAAACCAATCAATTCTCCTTCTATTTCTAGGCGTAGTTGTAGTGGAATACTGCAACTATCTGTAATCAATTGATACTCTTCTCCTTGTAAGCGATATCCGCGTAATTTTTCTGTAATCCACTCTCCTCTAGGATCAAATAACCAATATTCTGCAACTTCTAATTGTTCGTATAGTTTTTTCTTAAATTCGAGGTCTTGGTTTTTAGTTCCTGAGGATGTCATTTCAAAAATTACTTGAGGAACTTGTTTTTCTTCCCAGATTTTATAATTATCTCTACCTCCTGGTTGAACATCAAAGATAACCATTACATCAGGAGCAACCCGCATTTTGGGGAATCCCTGACTATAATACATAAATTGATTGGCTAATACAGTTGCTTGACGACCCGATAAATACTGTTTTAGCACTTCTAAAGTAACTAAGATTGCATATAGATGGGTATAGGTTTCTGCCGCAGGTTGACCATCCGAACTAGGATAAATGTTTTCTGATTTTAGAGTCTTCGAGCACCAAGGTTTCTTCTGTGGTTACGCTTTCGGAGATCTGACCTTAGAAATTTTTAACGAACTCGACGATCTGACCAACGCCGAGGATGACGACATGACAG
>JBCCYD010000548.1:0-3924 GCA_039190385.1 Cyanobacteria bacterium P01_F01_bin.143
ACCCAAGTTAATTTAATTGATGGGCAACAGAAAATTACTGGAGGGATGGAATCTGGGCAAAATCTTTTTCATAGCTTCGAGGAATTTTCTCCCAACATAGATATTACTCACTTTGATAATAGTAGCAATATTCAAAATATTTTTACTCGTGTGACGGGAGATTCTACATCCTTTATAAATGGGCTCATAAGCACAAATGATAACGCTAGTTTATTTATTCTCAATCCTGCTGGTATTATTTTGGGAAATAGTGCACAACTGGATATTGGCGGTTCATTTATCGCAACAACGGCTGAATCAATTATTTTTGCTGATGGGACAAATTTTAATACTCAAATCGATCAAATGCCACCATTATTAACAGTTAGTATTCCTAGTGGTCTGCAGTATGGTGATGCGCCAGGAAGCATTTCTAGTAACAATACAGAAACTGTTAACTTAAGTTTATCTCCTGAAAATACTATTGCTTTTTTAGGAGGAAAAATTGAATTGCAAAATATATTCATTGATGCTTTTTCTGGGAATGTTGAGATTGGCAGTGTAGCTGAAGGTGAGATAATTAGTTTATCTCTTATTAATCAGAGATGGATATTTGATTATAGTTATGATGCTGCATTTAGTGATATTAATATTTCCCAACCATTTCAAATCAATACTAGTGGTAAATTAGGAAGTGTAAATTTGCGTGGTGAAAACATAACTTTAGACTCTACTATAATTTTCAACTCCACAACTGAAAACTTTCAAGAAACAGAGGAAAATTCCAGCAGAAGTGGAATCTCTCTTTTAGCAAATAATAATATTAATTTAGACAAAATTCTTTTATCAACACAAGTACCAGAGTCGGAGCAAAATAACCCTCCGATCACTGAAAGAGGAGCAGATATCAAAATTGTGGCTGAGGGCATGATTAATGTTAGAGGTTCAGGACTTTCTACGAGTACCTTTAATCAAGGAGATGGCGGAAATATCATAATTCAAGCTGGAGAATATTTAGAATTATCAGGTTTTAGTTCAACTGATTTTCCAACTCTAATTGCCACAGGAGTAGGTGAGAATAGTAGTGGAAACGGAGGAAATATTGAAATTAAGACCGACAGATTAGTAATAATGGATGATGCTGCAATAAATTCTAGTACTTTTGGAGCAGGGAAAGCAGGAAATATTATTGTTCAGGCAAAAGAATCAATTTTGATATCAGGAAGTAGTTTCAATCAAGATTTTCAACAATTTTCTCCTCGTAGTGGTTTATTTGCCGTTTCGGGGGGGCAGGCTACAAACGCAGGAGCAAGCGGCAAAGTAACAATTAACACCTCTCAATTATTGATCGAAGATGGGGGCGCAATATCCGTTAGTAATTTTGGAACAGGAAATGCTGGGAATATTGAAATTAATGTAGAAGAATTGCTCTTAAATAACGATAGCCAAATTATTTCTACAAGAGCTTCAGGCGATGAAGGCTCAATCACAATTAGTGGTAATGAAATTGTTTTAAGAGATAGCTCTACTATTGCCACAACGGCAACGGGTAATGGGAATGGCGGAAATATTACTTTTAACGCAGATAATATAGTCCTGTTTGATGAAAGCACTATCAATGCTAATGCTTTTGAAGGTAGTGGCGGTAAAATTACAATTACGACCCAAGGTTTATTTACTGAAAATAATCCGGCTAATGTTATTACAGCTAGTTCTGAAGTAAAAGGATTAGATGGCACAGTGGAGATCAATACTCCTGATACAAACTCTAAACTTGAAACGACAGAACAAAGACAATCTCCTCTTGCTGCAGAAGAGTCTATTTACACAGGTTGTAGTTTAGGTACAGATTTTTCAGCCAATAAGTTTAGTTATATTGGTCGTGGAGGTATGAGAAAAGGCCCTTTTGACTCCTTAGAATCCCAAGAAGTTATCGCTGATCTTGGCCTTGAAGAATCGATACAATCAACTGCTGAGCTTAGTGCCAATCATCGTCTTAATAACGACCAAATAGATAAAACTTCTCAATCAATTACCGAAGCTACGACTTGGATCATCAATGATCAAGGAAAAGTAGAGTTGATTGCTCAAGCCCCTAATCATGCTTCATCTTCTGGATGTTTATTCAAGTAACACTTTATACAAACTTTAGAATCTTTACATTTCGCAACCTTTATTGCTGTTAAGTTGAGTTAGATTGGAGCAGATTATCTCTGGGATCGCTGATGAATATTAAGATTCACGTCTCAGTAAAGTTACGTAACAGTATATATCGAAGCTTATGTTTTTAGATCCTATATTAATTCAATCAGCTAAAAGAATTTACCGTACCTATTATGATTCACGATCGCAAGTTGAGAGAAAACCCTTGGGAGTTGCCCTAAACAAAGAAACTTTGAAAGGACAACTAATCTTTGGGGAACGACCCATTTTATTACCAGGGGAATGCTTTATTAATCTTAATCAAATGGAAGCAGAAGTCTATCCTTAGTATTAAGGTTTGATCATATAAGTTGTGGGATTTTCGAGTCAAAAAAGGGCATTTTTAACTGTAGTTCTCAACTTATCGTAATTTATTATGGAAACGCTGGTTTCAGCGATCGCAAACACTTTCGTTTTTGTTATTGGTGCTTGCATAGGCAGCTTTTTAAATGTAGTTGTCTATCGAATACCCGCAGGTTTATCTTTGGTTCATCCCCCCTCTCGGTGTCCTCAATGTCAACATCGATTGGGGAAAACCGAAAATGTTCCGATACTTGGTTGGTTATTGTTACGAGGACGTTGCCGTTGGTGTAAAACGACCATTTCCTCTCGCTACCCAATTGTAGAAACCGTGACAGGATTACTATTTTTATTAGTATTTTGGCATTTTGGTTATACAATCCAAACCATTGGTTATTCCATTTTTCTAAGTTGGTTATTATCTTTATCTTTAATTGATCTCGATACCATGACCTTACCCGCTTCTCTAACTAAATCAGGGCTAGTAGTCGGTTTAGTCTTTCAAGCCATTGTCGGTTGGCAAAATGGACAAATAGCAGGGATTGCCCAACAGTTAATGTTAGGTGTTGGGGGAGCAGTCTTAGGTATTTGGTTACTCGAAACGATTGGCATTATTGGCTTACTAATTTTTCAACAAGAAGCGATGGGTGGTGGTGATGGGAAACTCATGGCAACTATTGGTGCTTGGTTGGGTTGGAAATTAGTTTTGGTATCAAGTTTTTTGGCTTGTGCCGCCGGAGCAATTATTGGTGGTGGGGCCATGTTGTTTGGAATTTTAGGCAGAAAACAACCAATGCCCTTTGGCCCTTTTTTGGCTTTAGGTGGTGCGATCGCGTTATTTTATGGTCACGAGATTGTTGCTTCCTATATGAATTTATTGGTAATCCCCTAGATTAGGTAAGAGGTAAAGGGTAAATTAAAAGGCACAATTTTTGGGGAGGGGTTCCACCGATGCTAAGGAGTCAGCAAATTTAGCAGGCAAGGTTACGGTAGCAAAACCAGATTCTACCGTTCCTTCTTGAGCCATTGAACTGTAACCATCAGGAAACATATGCACTCTAACGATTACTTTTTGTTGAGGTTGAATTTTTACAATGCCACCTTGGCGCTTGAAAGGTTGTTCGGAAACATGAGAATGGAGTAAAACTCGACGATATAGTAACTCTCCTTCGGTCGTTATCACTTCCCACCAATCCGCATAGCGATCGCATCCCGTATCAGGACTACTGACCGTAACTGCAAAATTATAGTTATTCGCTTTTCCTGTTGCTTCAACTTTCAAGACTTGGGCGATCATGTTATTTTCAATTGTAGCCGCAACAGTTTGGGGTTTCGACATTTGAGATTCACTTATAATGGAACATCCACTGAGCATTATAGCCAAAGCTAAAGATAGAGTCTGATTCATAGATGAAATAGTATCAATATAACTTATTTCCTAGA
>JBCCYD010000549.1:0-3904 GCA_039190385.1 Cyanobacteria bacterium P01_F01_bin.143
CTTCTTTGTGACATTACTCTTTTTGGCTCTCATTATTAAGATTTTGTCATCTATGTAGCATCCCACAAAACTGCCAAAATATAGTCATCTCTTAATTCGATATCTTTGCTATTTTATTTAATCCTCATTCCTAAACTCGTGAACTACAACTTCTTGTGAGGTAAATTTAGCCTTATGAGATTGCTGTACTGGTTTAGGTTCTATTTTGCTTTGCTCAGATTTTTGCTGTATTTTTTGAAGTTGAGCTTGGGAGTTTTCTAATTCTTTAACTTTATTTCGATAACTTGCTTCTAATTTCCTAATTTGAATTTGATATGATTCTTCTAATTCCTGAATTTGAGCTTGATGAGATTGTTGTAATTGTCGAAGCTCTATCTTGCTTTGTTCAGCATTTTGTTTTGCTTGCTGAAATTGAGCTTGAGCACTTTTTATTTCCTTAGCTTTAGTTTGATAATCTGTTTCTAATTTCCTTATATTTGTTTGATTTAATTGCTCTAATTCTTGCATTTGAGTTTGATAAAGTTGATGTATTTCCTCCTTTTTCGTCTCAGAAAGTACCTCTAATTCTTGAATCTGAGATTTATGTTTCCACTTTAAACCTTCAACCCAAATTTTTCTCAATTTAGCCAATGCATCCATATCAGCAGGAGAAGCAACCAATACTTGAACCCAAAGTTTTTCAGCTAGTTCAATATCTTCATCTTCTGCCCTGTATGCTTCCACTTTAAGAGCAGCAACATCATTAACTGTTGCTTGGGAAGGCAAGAGAATCAAATGATATTTAGAGGCTGGCTCAATAACTTCGTAAGGTATTTGTCGGGGTTTTTTATAAAGCTCATGAATTTCTCTGATACGATAACGTAGTCGCTGACAAAGACGTTCGACCGTAGCACAATTACCTTCTCCTTGGATTTTCAGAGATTCCAATAAAGCATAAGTAAATGACCCATGCTCTAATTCTTTAATTTCGTGAGACAGTTCATCAGGACTGCAAGAAGAAATAGCAATAATTCCTTGTTGCTTGCTAAGCTGCAAACCAGAACCTCGTTTAGCTGAATCTCGACAAGCATCAATAAATAGTATGATATTGCCTGCACCAGAATTACGAAAAAGCTCGGTCATGTAATCGATAGAAATAGCAGTTTTATCAATGTTTTCTGAAATTGAATTGGTATCAGAAAACATTAGAAAATCTTGTCCTCCATACCGGCACCCATGACCACTAAAAAAGAACCAAAGATTGTCGCTTGAAGAAAGAGGCGGTTTTTCTCTTTTTTTAAAACGCTGTCCCATCCATTCCAGTAAATTGGAGTAAGTTGGATTAGAGGGAAAGTCTTTATTCATATCGGGAATAGGATCAGATTTATCCGTAAACAGATAAACTTTCTCGAATGTGCCCTGACCTTCAAACCAAATAGACATTTGCTCAGCATCTCTCACCGCATATTCAAGAGATCCTATATATCGGTATTGATTGATGCCAATGCAAATTGCCCAATTCTTAGCCATCTTTCCGCTTAGACTTAAGTTTAATTGCTCTCTTGGAGCCAACTTCTCCGCTAGTTACTAATAAAAAAACTATTTTTTGCTATTAATTTCTAATAAAAATTCCAATTCTTTAGGGAAAATGTTTTACTTATGCTATCAATTGTGCCACTGTCAAAGCAAGTCAAAATTCAAATTGAAGAAATATCGTAGTTTTCCATGATTGTAGATCTTTGAGCTATTGCGATCGCACTTAAGGAATATTGATTCAAAAGATTTCAGAGAAATTCTATCTTTGTCCGTATTTCTTGAGGTTCTACCAACTCCCAAAGTAGAGTCAAACTATTGATGATTTCACCTATTGATCTGCTTCTTTGACGACAATAAGTTATGCCTGGATGAGAAAATACCTTTTGATGTAACTTTAAAAAATCATCATCTTGAGTGAAAATCACTCTGCCTTGACTAAGGGCAAATTGCAATTGCTCCTCATCTGATGCTCCGATTAATCCTACTTCTGGAGTAGTTGTCACATCGATTCCTCTTCGTCTTAAACCTTGAGCAATAGCATTACTGACATTTTCATCCAGGTGAAACTTTATCCTGTCGGACATTTCTTTGCCGCTAATTTACTTTGGAGTATAGAAGGAGTTTTACGTTGTAAGTCCTGAGCAAATTTTTCACTTTCTCTAATTTGCTGCCTGATTTCTTCTAAATTATCGTAATAGTAAGCTAAAGCCGCATAAACATCTGCCAGAGTAATACTAGGATAATGAAAAACAATTTCATCGGGAGACATTCCCAGATCTTGATGCCAAATTACAATATCTTGAACCCGAATTCGATGACCAGCAATACGTGGTTTGCCACCGCATACTCCAGGAGTAATTTCAATGTGTTCAGAGATGACTGATTTCATTTATTTGTCTAAATTATGCTCATCTAGAGTATAGCTAATTCTTAATATCTGTTAAAAATTGCTTTGTGCGATCGCGCTCATACATCATTAAGCAAGAATAACTTTAGACTAAAAAGCTTAATATTCTCTTATAGAGTATTCAAATTGGAGAAAGTCTATGAATCAACTATACGACCAAGATTATTGTCTATGGTTAGAAAATACCGTAGAACAAATTAAACAAAAAAGGTTAAATCACATTGACTGGGAAAATTTAATCGAGGAAATTGAAAGTTTGGGCAAAAGTCAGAAAAATGCCTTGCAAAGCAATCTGCGGATTTTATTAATGCATCTACTTAAATGGCAATATCAAAGCGATCTTCGTTCTAATAGTTGGTCTTACACCATTACCGAACATAATATTAGAATCAATAAGGCTTTTAAAGAGAGTCCTAGCTTAAAACGCTATTTTATTGAAATTTTTGATGATTGTTATCAAGACGCGAGAAAACTAGCAGCCAAAGAAACAGGATTAAGTCTTGATACTTTTCCTGTAGATTGTCCTTTTTCTCAGCAAGATGTCTTAGAAAGCGATCGCATTACAGAAAATTAGAGCGATCGCCAGTATTTACGTAATTGAGACAATATTAAGTAGCTCATGATAATTTTTCTGAGTTTCTAGCAAGATATTCATCTAAAGTCAGATAGTCACCTGCCTCATACTCAGCACGAACAGATTGAAGTTCTGCTTTTGTTTCTGGTTCCTCTTCATGTAGCTCTTCTTCTAACTCAAAAATTTGCTGTTCAATAACCTCTCGAAGACGACATTTTTCCTTCAAATCAAGAGAGGTAATTGCTTCTATTAGAGTTTCAAGTGAAAGTTGTAGTTTAACCGTTGCTGGCATTTCTGTTTTCCTCCAATAGACAATTCTTGGCTCATCAACTAATTAAGGATAATTTTTCTTATGATAACGGCTGAGGAATAATTAGTTAATTTTAAATTAGACCATTAAATCACTACATCCAACGGCAAGATGACGCGATCGCAGATCTTGTAACTTACAAAACGCGATCGCGTATTTTACTAAATGCCATTTTTAATTGCATGTTCGACAAAAGAACTTAAACTCATACCATTTAATGCTGCTTGGGTTGCTGCTTTCATAGGTAAATCTGGAGGAATCCGTAAATTAAACTTACCAGGGAAAGGTTTATTCAGCTCTTTTCCTAAAGCGTGACAATCTTGTGACTTCTCCCGACATTTATGCTTCGCATACAATGCGGGCTTCCCCAAGCTCAAAAATGAACAGAGAGAACTTCCTTCGTGGTACTCTATTCTTCTTGCTCCGTCCCTATGCTTGAGGAAACCTCAAGCGGGGCGGTGCGCTTTCCCACTACGGCGGTTTAGCGTCAGGTACAAGCCCAGCCCGACGAGGTGTTTTGTGGTTTCTCACCTCCAAAAACCTAGAACCTATGTTCCTTAAAGATTTTACCCACAGGAGGCAGCGACTGATCTTAGCC
>JBCCYD010000550.1:0-3904 GCA_039190385.1 Cyanobacteria bacterium P01_F01_bin.143
ACATCTACCTCAGTGGAACTATGTAGTCAAACCAGAATCAGTCTAACTTGGCTAAATAATTAAATCCTCATTCCATAGCCAGGGTAAAATTGCTTTATAGATGTCTAATATAACAATAGAGTCCAGAGAATTCAATTAGTCACATCTAATAAAGTAATAGAAATCTTTAAACTTAATTCGAAATATGGCGGGAGGCGGATTTGAACCACCGACCTTCGGGTTATGAGCCCGACGAGCTACCAGACTGCTCTATCCCGCGACGGCCTAACCAATATAACAATAAACTTCGGCTAAACGCAACTTTATTTTTGAGAATTTTACTTATTACTCATTGCTCATTACTTCCGCATAGCGGTACTAGACCAAACATAGTTCTCCAATTACTTCTAAACGTTTGCAATTACTAAGGTTCATGAATTTATCTGCCAGGGTTTCCGCGATCGCAGGAGAAATCCAGCCCATTTGTTTGAGTAAATGGATAGCAACTGCATATTTGGCTCTTTTCGAACCATCAGCAACTTTAATCGCTAAACCTTGACCTTCGCCGACTCGACCAATACATTGAATACCTTCTGCTCCTGATTTGCTAACTAGTTGGCCTTCTGTTATCTTCATGAGTTCTGTATCAAAATAACCATCTCCAGCTATCATTTCTGGATAATGGGTCATAGCACGGACAATTCTTTCTAAGTCTAGATTGCTGCCTGAGGCTAATTGGGCATAAAGATAAGCCATTTGTTGTATTTGCATAAAATAGGTTGGCGCACCACAATCATCACGGGCGGTGATCATCTCCTCTCCTGGCATTGCGAGAATTTCTGCTATTTTGTTTAAAATTAATTTTTGTACGGGGTGAGAACGGTCTAAATAGTCATTTAAAGTCCAATTTAATTGACGACAAACGGCTAACATTCCCGAATGTTTACCTGAGCAATTATGTTGTAGAGCACTTTCTCTGCCTTCAGGAATAGGGCATTTTAAGGTATTTGCTTCGACATCAATGCTCCACAAAATGTTAAAGACCTGTCGAGAATGGGCCATTGTGCCACGATGAGAGCTACAGATGATAGCAAGATCTTTATCGGTTAGTCCATATCGTTCGATTGTTCCTGTTGTAGTAACGGCCAAGGCTTGAAAAGGTTTGAGTGCAGAACGAATAAAAGTAGCACTCTGAGGATCTCCTGCGACGAGAAGAGTCCGATTACGGTTATCACAAACTGTAGCTTCAACGTAATGTATTGATTCGTCGATGCCTTCTCTGAGTAAATGAACTTCTATTTTTGGCGTTTGAGTTCTTTTTGCCCTAGACACGTAATTTTGCTCCCAATTACAACCTAAACTTAAAACTATCTATTTGGTCTCACAAGATGAACCAAATTATACTGCCAACAATCACTAAAATGCCGATCGCGAGAAAAGTTTTCTGTAAACGTCTTAAAATAGGTTGAATTTCATAGGTTACTACCAAGCGATCGCGATTTAAAATCGACTGAGGCTTTTCCCAGATTTGACCGTCATACCAGCCAGATTCTTCGTAGGAAATCTTAGCTTTGAACAGGCGATCGCGTAAATAAGACCATCCAAAATATAGTCTTGCTAAAAATAGAGTTGAGAGAAATCCTGAGCCCGCTAAACTTGAAAGGATAAATTTCAGAGGATGTTCCATCGGCGGAAAACTAGCTGCAGCAATGGGAGTAGTGATTAGGAGGAATCCTAAAATCAAAAACAGGATTCTAGTAATATAAGGCCAAGTTTCGAGGATTAACCAAGAGAAAAACCAGGACTCTTGTAACTGTTGATATTCATACTGAGGTTGTTGTTCTAGGGGAATGGGGCAAAATTCGAGAGCCGATTGATTCATTACTAAGAGAAAATATAATTTAGAGATTTAAAGTTGATTCTACGCCATAATCAATCCTTTCTGCATGTCCCCAGAAAGCTTCTAAGTTGTAGAATTGTCTTTCTTCTGCCAGAAAAATGTGGACAATAACTTCACCATAATCGATTAGAACCCATCTGCCATCGGTCTTACCTTCGATTCTAATCGGTTCTAGTCCAAAATCATCTGTAACTTTTTGCTCAATAGAATCACATATGGCACGTAGTTGAGGCTTAGAAAATCCTGTAGCTATCACAAAATAATCTGCGAGGTAGGAAACTTCTGTGACTTTTAGGAGGACAATATCTTGGGCTTTTTTGTCGTCGGCTGCTTCCGCGATCGCATAAGCCATTTTTTCGCTATTTACCTCATCATTAGAAGAGGTTTTTTCTTCTGTTGCAATATTGTTTGCTAGGTGTAATTCTGAATTCTTCATTAAAAAAATAATTACTTTAGATTTTTGATCTGCTAGATAATACTTGTTTGCTTTGTATAGTCAATATCAATTAATTTCTTCTGGTATGGGATTACTTTGATTTTGAGTTCCAAAACTAGCATCACTAATAACACTTGCTACAGTTGAATCCTAGCATATTTGATAGTATTTTCACGTATATTTAAAAAACAAAAAAACCACATAGCATTTATGTGGTTTTCTATGGGTGAAGAGTATCAGTTCGCGAAAATCAAATGGTGTTTCTCAAGGAACACTTAGATAAAATCATTAATATCAATATTGTCGGCATCTATTCCCTTAACAACTGCGATTGTCTCGGATGTTGCGGTCTCAATAATGTTGGTATTAGATCCTGCTTGAGTAATTGTTAGAGCACCAAAATCTAAACTACCTAATTCTAAAAAGTCAATTCCATCTTCAAAATCGTTGATGATGTCTCTATTTTCGAAAGTGGTAGATTCTAGTCTAAAGCGATCGCTACCTGCTTGTCCGGACAAAGTATCTAAACCCAAGCCTCCAATGAGGATATCATCACCGTCTTTTCCAAATAATTTGTCATTATCATTGCCACCTAGAAGAGTATCGGCTCCATTTCCTCCGTAGAGACTATCATTGCCATCACCTCCAACTAAACTGTCATCATTATTCTGCCCATAAAGACGATCAGCCCCAACTCCGCCATCAAGAGTATCATTGCCATTATTTCCGAATAATCTGTCATCGTCATTTTGCCCAAAGATAATGTCATCTCCTGCTCCGCCATAGGCAGTATCATTGCCATCACCGCCAACTAAACTGTCATCGTTATTATTGCCTTTGAGGATATCAGCACCATTTTCTCCATAGAGAGTATCATTCCCATTCCCACCAATCAGGCTGTCATTGTCATGGTTGCCTTCGAGGATGTCCGCACCATTGCCTCCATAAAGAGTATCATTGCCATCACCTCCAATAAGACTGTCATTATTATTGTAACCTTTGAGGATATCAGCGCCATTTCCTCCATCGAGAGTATCGTTACCACTTCCACCAACAATACTGTCTTCATCATCAATAATTTCCAGAGTAGCAGTGGAATTAGAACCGAGAGCCAGCTCAGGAATACCAGGTAAGGTTTGCAGTTGGAGACTAACAGTTTCAGTCCCTTCAAATTCAGGATCATCCAAAATATCAAAGACAATAGTTTGGGTATCTTCACCTGGAGCAAAACTTACTAATTGAGGTTGTCCAAAGGGATTCAAATAATCTAATCCTTCTGTGGCTGTCACATCACTCCAGTAAACTTCCACATCAGTATAGTTGAACAGATTGCCACTACGAGTTATGTTTACTTCGGCTTGTTGATTTTCTGCCCCTTGATAAACTATTTGAGCAAAGTCAAAATAGGATACTTCTTCATCGTCCAGGATTTCTAATGTAGCCGTGCTATTCTCGCCAATAAAAGTATCATTAAGACCAGGAATGGTTTGAAGTTGTAGTTCAATAGTTTCAGTACCTTCAAGTTCGGCATCATCAAAAACTTGGAATTCGATGGTTTGAGTATCTTCTCCAGGGGAGAATGAGATGTA
>JBCCYD010000551.1:0-3889 GCA_039190385.1 Cyanobacteria bacterium P01_F01_bin.143
CAGCTTATTTATTAATCAACTTATTTGGCTCAATGATGATTTGGTTTCAGCAACACCAAGAGCTTTTGTTTATCCTTTATTCGCCGCTTTTTTATATTATTTAGCTAAGAATAGATTAATTCCTTGTTTAACTACTATGTTATTACAAGGCTTGTTTTATCCTCAGTTATTATTAATTGAGATGGCAATTTTAAGCCTGAAACTATTAGTTAAAAATAGCAAATCTTCAGTCAAATCAACCTTAAATAAACAGCCATATATTTGGTGGATCTTAGGATTGATTGTTACCGCGATCGCGCTTTATCCAGTTACTCAAAAACCACCAGAACTAGCAACTGTTGTAACTGCACAGCAAATGAAACAAATGCCAGAATTTAATCCTGGTGGTCGCAGTCCATTTTTTAGTGATGGTTGGTTCAATTATTGGTTTGCTGGCTCTAGTGGCTTAGATCTTCCTTTATTCCCCCCAATAGTTTGGACAAGTATTGCCTTACCTTGGTTGTGGAAAACTAAGTTGCCAGTTATTAAGTTAATTACTAAGAAGATAGATATTTTAAAACAAATTGTGATTGCATCTTTGAGTATGTTTGTGATGGCACATATTCTATTGCCAAGATTACATTTACCTAGTCGTTATACTTACCATAGTTTACGGTTTGCGATGGCGATCGCGACAGGAATTGTCATCACAATATTATTCGATTTAGGCAAAAATTGGTTCAGGACCAAAATTAAAGCGAACAAATCTTTTAAGTTATCAGACAAAATCAAAATTACGCTGATTACTCTTTTCAGTCTCACAGTAATTATTTTTCCTGCGTTGCCTCATGTTTTTATAGATTGGTTTCAAAATTGGCGTATCGGAACAGAAACAGAAATTTATGAGTATTTGGCACAACAACCGAAAGATATTATGGTTGCATCTTTAAGCAAAGAAATTAATATTATTCCTGCATTTACTCAGCGATCTATTTTTCTGGGAGAAGAGTTTGCTTTGGCTTATCATCCTAGTTATTACAATCAAGTTCAAGAAAGAGCGATCGCGTTAATTCAAGCTCAATATACTTCAGATATCTCAGTTTTAAAATCTTTTATTCAGCGATATAATATTGATTATTTATTATTGAATAAAGTTGCTTTTACTTCAGATTATTCGTTAGATCAAGATTGGTTGATTCATAGTTCTTGGTCGGATGTGACGAAAAACGCGATCGCGAATTTAGAATCAGGAGTTTCTCCAATTTTGGTTGAATTTATGCCGTCTTGTTCTGTGGTATCTACGAAAGATTTAAATTTATTAGATACTGCTTGTATTTTGAATAAACAATTGTCCATAGCTGAACGCAGATAAATTATTATTAGCGCAAGGTAAAGAGAGTTATTTTTCACGTTATACTCTTGTATCTATAAAATGGCGGCAAACTAATTTATTTTTGTTGACTGATGACTGAAAAGTGTCTGAAGTCTTATATCCTAGAGATTACAAGTATTTGCGCGAGAAAAGAGATATCCGATCCTGCGTCTTTGGCGCTTCTCGATCTGAGTGAATGCTGTGACCCATGCAAATCCTTGAAATTCGACATTACCAGAGATTCCTACGTCAGAAACTTCCAAGGTACCATTGAAGTACATACTCGGTAAGTGTGCAATTAGTGAATTTAAATCAAATGCATATTCCTCGTAGTTCAACAAAGTTCCCCCTTCTGTCCAGCCGACACGCTCATAAAACTTATCGAATACTTCGCTATCATAACTCGGGCCCCCACCCAGACTTTCATAGATCTCTTTCTGGACACTGAAGCCAAAGTGATTACCACTAAATTTAAGCCATAATTGATTAATAATTCGTAAATCTTCACAAGAAAATTTCTTTATATCTTCTGATTGTAAATAGCCTCGCTCCTTTTGTCCTGCTACTTCTAACATCAAATTGGCTGTTTCCTCATCTGCTTCTCGCCAGCGCCCGTTAGCAAGATAATTTAACAAAGCTTGATATCGATTAGGAATTTCTACTCGAATTATTCGCAGAAAATTCACTGAGTCAACTTCACTTAAAATTGAATTAATCTCTTCATAACTAGGCAAATGATAATTATAGACTATATCAATATCATCTGACTGCAAATTAATCTGAGTAGATAGCCAAGCACAGAACCATTGCCCATCTTGATTACTAATTCTCGTGACAGGTTGATTTTTTTGTCCTGGAGAAATAAGTCTAAGTTCTGCACTGGAATGAAACTTCCCTGAAGCCTGATCGTTTAAAAATAATTGATATTCACCCCAGGTTATCGGCTCAGAAATAGCCATTTGCGCATCAATCCGCGTTAAATTTCTATTCCTCCGAATCTTTTGGTCTAAGCTAATCACAAAATTCGATTCATCCCCTAAATCTTCTTGTTCTAATTCTAGATCTAGTTGTTGGCGCATTTGTTTATCAACCTTCCCACTCTCCTCAACCAAACGACGAGCTAACTTTAGTTCATATTTGCGATCTTGAGAAATATCTTGGGTGCGCTCTAAAACTATGCGTAAAAAGGGTATTGAACTGGTAAGAGTGGAATAAAAAACAATTACTTCTTGCCAATCAGGATTGTAGAATTGCTCAATAAGGAGATCTTCTTGTCCTTGTTCTTTCAACTCTAAGGCAGCTAAATATTCCTGAAATGTTTTATGGGTGAATTGATATAAGCCTCCTTCTTCTGTTCCTCCTGCCAACAGACCAGCAATAGTTTGAATTTCTCGTAAAAACTTTTTTGGTGTTAAGGATGGCTCTCCAGATTTTTCTAGTAATTTTCTTTCAATCCAAGGAAGAGCTTGCTCTGGGGTAAATTGAAGCTGACTTTGTTCTAGTGATTTCAATGCTAATTCTTGAAGAACTTTTTGATTATCTTCTGCATTCTTAATGCTGAGACGAGTTTCTCTGATATTGGGGCGGGTTTCTAGTAATAGATTAAAAATCTTCTTATAAAGACTAGTTCTCTCTTTAGGTAGAAATTCAAATGCTTCGTGGGTAGCAGCAATAATGGTTACTAACAGAGGATTTTTAGCCAACTCATTGAGAGCTGAATTAGCAAAAAGTTGTCTTTTTAAGTCAGCAGCCGCTTTTTCCGCTTCTGCTTTGCTTTGAGCTTCTACATTTTTTAGCTTGAGCTGACTTCCTTGGTAAAGGTTATACCACTGCATCCAGATTCTATTTTGATACCAGTTATCAATAAATTCGCTTTTCTGATCGTTATTGAAATCTATAATTTTTAGTGGATAAACCCCTTGAAATAGCGTATTGTCATATCCGTGAGGGCGGGAAGTTAGAATAAAGGTAGTATTATAAGCTTCCATTTGCCAATTTGCCCATTTACTAACTAGTTTTCTCCGAGCTTGAGGCACTTCGTCTAATCCATCCAGCATTACTAAACATTCTCCTGATTTGAGCCAATCTACTAGCCATTCTTGGGAAGGGTTTAAGTCCTGACATCCTGGAACTGTTTTGAGATTTTGCGCAATTAATTCTGGAAGTAGTGGCTTTGTGTCATCAATAATTTGAGAATGAATAGTCCGAAACAGCAAAAGAAAAGGAATTAGTGCCTTGGCTTTGTAACTGCGATAGTCTTGATCGGCATAGCTAAGGGTTAAATAACGAGTTAACGTTGTTTTACCGTATCCAGGAGGCGCAATTATTACTAGTCGTTGATTTATAGATCTATGCTTTACCCATAAGTCTCTAAAGAAAGATGGGAAGAAGGATGTAGCCGTTTCCAAGTAGAAGCAATATCATGCAATCGTGACAGTCCTCGCCAAAGAGTTTTAACTCCAGGAAAACCATCATGTTTACAGCAACAGCAACAGCAACAGCAACAGCAACAGCAACAGCAACAGCAACAGCAACAGC
>JBCCYD010000552.1:0-3885 GCA_039190385.1 Cyanobacteria bacterium P01_F01_bin.143
ATTTATTATTGTCTAATGTCTACTATATGGATGTATCTGGTGATAAGACTTAATTTGCTTTCCTATGTATCTGTTCAGATTGATCCTAGTTCGATCCCCATAGAGCAAGGGAAATCTTCAGCTTCTCTTAGGGTTTATCGGGAATAGTTGACTTACTATTTATCGACTAATGACACGATATTAAGATTCTTTGCCTAATAAATACAGTTATGTTTTTTAGGCTGCGGTTGAACTACTATTAGAAGTTGAAATAAGGAAATATAATCAGTCCTATAAAAACTGATAATGAAATTTTCAGACGCGGTCTCGCTTGAGACGAGGCACTTCGCGATCGCTTATTAAAGGAGAAATCTTATGAAATTAGCCTATTGGATGTATGCAGGCCCTGCTCATATCGGAACGCTACGAATTGCTAGTTCTTTTAAAAATGTTCATGCCATCATGCATGCTCCCTTGGGAGATGATTATTTTAATGTTATGCGATCGATGTTGGAGCGGGAAAGAGATTTTACTCCTGTGACAGCTAGTGTAGTTGATCGCAAAGTTTTGGCTCGGGGTTCACAGGAAAAGGTCATTGATAATATTACTCGCAAGGATCAAGAGGAACATCCTGATCTGATTGTGCTCACTCCCACTTGTACTTCCAGTATTTTGCAGGAAGATCTCCAGAATTTTGTCGAACGTGCTCAACTAGATGCTAAAGGCGATGTACTTTTAGCTGATGTGAATCATTATCGAGTTAATGAATTACAGGCAGGCGATCGCACTTTAAATCAAATTGTTGAATTTTACATTAATAAGGCTCGGAAAAAAGATGAATTACCCCAAGGCAAAACGGAAAAGCCTTCGGTTAATATCATTGGTATCTCAACTCTGGGTTTTCATAATAATCACGATTGTACAGAGCTTAAACGTCTCATGGCTGATTTGGGGATCGAGATTAATGCCGTAATTCCAGACAAAGCTTCGGTGCATGATCTCAAGAATTTGCCTCGGGCTTGGTTTAATTTGGTTCCCTACCGCGAGTTGGGTTTAATGACAGCGGAGTATTTGGCTAAAGAATTTGATATGCCCTATGTAGATATTACGCCGATGGGTGTGGTGGAAACAGCCCGTTGTATTCGCAAAATCCAGCAAGTGATTAATGCTCAAGGTGCTGATGTTGATTACGAGGATTATATTGACAATCAAACGCTTTATGTTTCGCAAGCTGCTTGGTTCTCTCGTTCTATTGACTGTCAAAATCTGACTGGAAAAAAAGCGGTTGTCTTTGGGGATAGTACCCATGCAGTGGCCATGACCAAGATTTTGGCGCGAGAAATGGGAATTCACGTTGTTTTGGCAGGGACTTATTGTAAATATGATGAGAAATGGTTTAGAGAGCAGGTAGCCGAATATTGTGATGAGATTTTGGTGAGCGAAGATCATGGGGAGATTGGTGACGCGATCGCACGAATTGAACCTGCCGCTATCTTTGGTACCCAAATGGAACGTCATGTGGGCAAACGGTTGGATATTCCTTGTGGTGTAATTGCAGCTCCGATTCATATTCAAGATTTCCCTGTAGGTTACAAACCTTTCTTGGGTTATGAAGGAACTAATCAAATGGCAGATCTTGTTTATAATTCCTTCACTTTGGGCATGGAAGATCATCTGTTAGAAATCTTCGGTGGACATGATACGAAGGAAGTTATTACGAAGAGTATTTCTGCTGATTCTGATTTGAATTGGACGAAAGAAGCTCAGGGAGAATTGAATAAGATTCCTGGTTTTGTGCGAGGTAAAGTGAAACGCAATACGGAGAAGTTTGCCCGAGAAAGAGGGTTTAATGAAATTTCTCTAGAGGTTATGTATGCGGCGAAAGAAGCTGTAGGCGCTTAATTAATAACACTTGTCTTGATGATATTTCTCATGATCGCGTAGTGACTTGTTAGCAAAGCTTGTCAATGCGCGATTATCTAATTTAAACTTTTAGTAATCTGATTAATATGAACTTAACGGAGTTAACCAAAAATGGCTTACTCAATCAATTAGTAGCTTCATTTAGACAATCTGATATGGCAGAAATGTTATTAGATAGGATTAATTTTCCTGTGTATCTTCGTCCAAGATTTCCAACTAGAGGGAACACTTTGGGCTATTGGCAGGGGATTTGCCAACAAATTCAAAACGGCGTTTTATCAACAGGAAATGATCTACAGCCACTAATTGACGAAGCCGCAGAAATATATCAAGGTAATCCTATATTCCAGAAGTATAAAAGCAATTCTCTTAATTTCAATACAACTAATAATCCTAGTAGCCAACATAGTTTTCATCCCCAAAATAAGCTACAAGTTTTCTTGTGCCATTCTTCTGATGACAAACCTACTGTTAGAGAGCTTTCACAAAAACTTAAAAACGATGGATTTCAACCCTGGCTTGATGAAGAAAACATTTTACCAGGACAAAATTGGGAGCTAGAAATTGAAAAGGCAATTGAAAGTACTGATATTATTCTAGTATGCTTATCACAAAGCTCAGTTACTAAAGTTGGCTATGTCCAGAAAGAAATTAAATTTGCTCTGGATATTGCTGATCGTCAGCCAGAAGGATCAATTTTTGTAATTCCAGTGAAACTTCAAGAATGTCAAATCCCTAGGCGTTTAAGTAAAAAGCAATGGGTTGATTTGTATACGGATGTGGTGAAAGGCTATGGAAGATTAGTTAATGCACTAGAACATAAAGCAAATGAATTAGAATTGAAACAATAAATGCTTAAGTCCTACTTATAAAATAAAAGATGGCAGTCAACCTCAAAAATCCAGATACAAGTAAAAAAAACTATATATCAAGTAAACCTCAGTATGTTTGAAAGATTCACAGAAAAAGCCATTAAGGTTATTATGCTTGCTCAGGAAGAAGCACGCCGTCTAGATCATAATTTTGTAGGCACTGAACAAATTCTTCTCGGTTTAATTGGTGAGGGAACTGGAATAGCATCCAAGGTAATCAGATCTATGGGTGTCGATCTTAAAAATGCTCGAATTGAGGTTGAAAAGATTATTGGTCGTGGTTCTGATGTTGTAGAAAAAGAAATACCCTTTACTCCTAGAGCAAAAAGAATTCTAGAACTATCTATAGAAGAATCTGGACAATTAAAAGATAATCACATTGGAACAGAACATTTACTGCTCGCTATAATTTTTGAAGGAGAAAGTATTGCTGCAAGAGTATTAGAAAATTTAGGTATTGACCTGTTAAAAGTTCGAGCTCAAGTCTTGCGGATGTTAAATAAGAACGATAATCAACTTCAAGATTCAGATAAACAATCTCAAGATCCAGATAAAAGTAAACCTAGCCTTTTTGAGAGATTTACAGAAAAAGCTATTAAGGTCATTATGCTTGCTCAGGAGGAATCACGCCGTCTAGGTCATAATTTTGTTGGCACTGAGCAAATTCTTCTTGGTTTGATTGGTGAAGGGACAGATGTAGCCGCCACAGTACTAAAATCTCAAGGGGTCAATCTTCAAAATGCTCGAATAGAGGTTGAGAAAATTATTGGTCGTGGTTCTGTCTTTGTTGCGGTAGAAATACCCTTTACTTCAAGAGCAAAGAGAGTTCTGGAACTATCGATAGAAGAAGCTCGACAATTAGGACACAATTACATTGGAACAGAACATTTACTGCTTGGTATAATCCGTGAAGGCGAAGGGGTTGCAGCCAGAGTTCTAGAAAATTTAGCTAACCATAATCTATCCAATATTCGGACTCAAATTTTGCAGATATTAAACAAAGATAAAGATATAACAAGTCAAATCTTGCAAATTACAACTCAAAATACTAGTCAGAATCAAAGTTACCAAGAGGAAAAAGCTGTTGATAATCACAATTATTCAAAACCAA
>JBCCYD010000553.1:0-3868 GCA_039190385.1 Cyanobacteria bacterium P01_F01_bin.143
CTTTATCTTTAGTCACTTTTTTTAAATCGACTTTTCTTTCTTCTACTGTGCGTCGTAAGTCTTCGGCGGATTTGATTCCTAGCTTTTGTAATTCCTTACGTTTTTCCTCTGGAATATCAATTTCTTCTAAAGCAATTTCATCTGTACTCAAAGGTTGTCTGGTGACTTCGCGAATTTGATTGTCGCGGATTGAACCAAGTTGAAATGATACTTTTGATGCTCCTGAATCTCCTGGTTTCGCTGTTTTAAAACGTACTGTATCGCCATCAAATTCAGGAAATATTTGTAATTCTAAAGATAAATCTTGTACCGTATAAGTTAGTTTGCGGTTTAACCCTTTGACAGCTAATGTATCTTGCGCTCTGTCTAATTCAAATATGAGTGAATCTAAAAAAGATTCTAAATTCCATGACTCATTACCTTTACTATTCATCATCTCTTACCACTTTTAGTTTCATCTGGTGAAATACAGGTAGGGTGGTTGTTTCTGTTAATTGAGTCGGTGGCGAGCCATGCAATGTCACTTTACCCTCATCATCTACCGTGACTCCAATTTCTACTGGCATATCCAAGCTTACATCTTCAACTGCGATCGCTAAACCTGAATTTTCATCTTCAATATGCATACCGTAATTTACCAAATCATGTATTAACTCGGCAAAGGGTTGTTGTAAGCTATCGACAAAAATTTCTGCTTCTGGTGTCGTTGGAATAAAATCAATTTGTTTATCTAATGGTTCCATTTTTTCAGTTATCAGTTATTGTTGATTTTATGTACTCGTACCAATAAAGTGAACAACTCCGGGCATGGGAAAGTTAACTATCTCTTCTGATAGCTCTAAAATATGTCCATTTTCGTTTATTTTCTCGGCTTTTTTCAGCACAATATTTTGTATTTTCATCTCTGGATAAACCCAAAGAGCAACTGTATCCCCGATATCTCCTTTAAATTCTATTTGGGTACGAGCAGCGTAATGAAAATATTCTTTAAATTCTGAGGATAAAAGGGCTGTTAATTGTGCTGATTCTAACGGTGAATAATTGGAAATATTCCCCAAAAGTTGATTGAGTATATAAGGGCTACAAATTAAACCAGTTTTTAATTTACCTGTCTGACGTTTCCCTTTTGTTTCATCTATTTTGACAAGGGTTTGCATGCGAGCATGATTATTTCTTTCCGGCTCTAAAATATAATAGTATTTACAGTCAAAAGTAATACGTCGTAGAGACTTAGAAAAACTACCTTGCCAAACTTTGTGCCAGTAAGAGCGGAATTTATCAACATTGTTGAGGGAGACTACTTCCGCAGTACCTTGAATGCTATCAAAATAATATTCATCAATTAAAGTTATTAACTGCGTCATGCTGCTGCCAAGTTTGATTTTGGCTTTGGTTTGTTTAGATTTTCCTTGCCATACCAAAGTGGCGCAAACTAAATAATCTTCATTTTTTTTCAGTATTTTTAATTGTTCTGCAGTAATTTTGGGAACTATATTTATAATTCCAAATGTCACATTATCTACAGGGAATCGACGTTCAATTAATACTTCTAATGTCGTCGGATTTTTAATCAGTAATTGTATAAAACCCTTTTTGATAGAGCGAGGAGTTTCAACTTCTAAAGGAAAAGATAAATCGCGATCGCCATGATATAAAATACGCGATCGTCCTTGTAATAATAGACTATTCACGTTAGAAAATTTCAGCGTAAAGCCGCTGTTTGGATATTCATCCTTAAATCTTCCTTGGCGACTTGCTCGATAACATTCCACATACTCTTGCGTCTGCCACCGAAATGATTGACAATTTCTTCACTCTTGATAATGGCGATCGCATCTTGTAAGTGAGCGTAATCTTCATGTACCTGACGATGTGCCATTCCCTGCCACTGTTTGCTACTTTCTTTTAATCTGACTCTTTTAGCACTAATTACTTTATTAACAACTTGTGCTAAAAAATATCTTCTTGGTAATTGTTCAATAGAGCGCATTACTGAACTATAAAGCCCTGCGGAATCATCATCTTGGACGTTATCTTCTGTTAGAGCTTTTTTAATTAAGCAGGCATAAATAGTAGAGTTTGACAATAATAATCTAATTACATCTTTGATTCCACCAGTACTATTTAACCGTTGTGAAAGCTCGGCGATTTTGCCCAATAATCCTTCTCTTACAAGATATTCTTTGGGATTTCCCTGCTCCGATTCAGAATATTTCTTTTGATAAAACTCTTCCGTCTCCTCCAAAGCTCTGAGAGCATAATCATCTATTTCAAATTTCGGAGGGCTAATTTCTAAAACTTTATCTGCTGGATGGCTGGCGTGATTGGAATTTGTTGCTAGCATAATATTTTTGATAGTTGATAGTGGTTAGTTGATGGTTGATGGTTGATAGTTGATGGTTGATAAGCTGCTACGCATTTAAGTTGTATCTGATTCTATTAGATAGTAATGGTTCCAATTTTCTTTACTTTTGAATGCCCGACTTTTGAATTTTGACTTGCTGTTGTACATTTTTAATCCACAACAACTTAATTTTTATTTCTCACTCTCTTCTCTTTCTTTTCTTTGCTTTGCGTCTTCTGACTTCTAAGTCAGGCAGTCGGCAGTGGAAAAATAATAAGACTTAGGTTATTGGTGATGAAGATTGTTTTTCCCCTACGGGCTTCATTCTAAATTCTAAATTCTAAATTCTAAATTCTACATTCTTCATTCTGACTGCCTCTAGTAATGTTTTTTAAATTAGTAAACCTTCTCAGAGAATTAGTAGATAATTATTTACTGATGATTGATAATTACTTATTGACTGTTTAAACGTTAATTTCTTCAGGTAAATCGAATAAATCTTGCAGTATCAACCAATTAGCATTTTCTTCATCGGAGGCAAGTTTTTTTAGTTCATCTGTATTTTCATCTCCAGGAGTTTTATCGTTATCGGATGAATCTTCTTTCTCGTCAGTTTCCGATGATGATTCGGTTGTTGTATTTGAATCGGGGATATCAAATAATTGAGCAATAGTTTCCCAGTTGTATTTATCGTAAACATCCTCTTGAGAGGTAGTCTTTTCTTGTCGAGCTGCATCTTTGGCTGTTTTTTCGGCAATATTTCGATGCTCGATGGCTTTTGAAGCTGCTTCTTTCGTTTCTTGTGCGGCAGCTTTTACCTTTCCTAAAGCGTTTTTAGCATCTTGTTGAATTTGTTTAATTTCTTCAGCTTTAGTAACTGCTGATTCTGGATTTTCTTGTGCAGCTTTGCTGATATTTTCTGCTTCAGTCGCCTTATCGATAACAATTTGTGTTTGTGTTTCTACTTCTTTAGCTTTATCTTTAGCAAATGATGCCTTAGTTAATGCATCATCTGCCGCTACTTGAGAAGCTTCGGCAGCGATTTTAGCATTTTCTGCTTCCTGAGTACCAGCTTCTGCGATCGCAGTTGCTTCGGCGGCTTGTTTGGCTTCCAGTGCAAAGTCTTGAGCAACTTTAGCGGCAGTTTCAGCCATCTCTACAGCTTTTAAAGTGTTGGCTTTTTCTTGTTGAGATTATTTTGCAGCGGTTTTAATTGCCGTTAGTGCAACAGATATGACAACTTGTGCGGCAGCTTGCTTTGCTTCATCCCTAGCTTTTATAGCTTCAGACTCTGCATCTTTAGCTTTATCTTTAGCATCCTTAGATTCCTCTTCGGCATCTTTAGCTTTATCTTTAGCATCTTTAGATTCCTCTTCAGCTTCTTCTGCTTTATCCTTGGCATCTTTAGATTCATCCTTGGCTTTCCAAGCTTCATCTTTAGCTTGCCAAGCAGAATCTTTGGCTTCTGTAGCTTCATTTTTAGCTTGCCAAGCAGAATCTTTGGCTTCTGTAGCTTCATTTTTA
>JBCCYD010000554.1:0-3866 GCA_039190385.1 Cyanobacteria bacterium P01_F01_bin.143
AAAACAACAATAATACACAATCTTGGATATCACTTGGCTCAAAAACATCGGGTTTTGTTGGTAGACATGGACCCGCAAGCTTCGTTGACTGCTTTTATGGGAATAGAATCTCATAAACTAACAGATGAACAAACTATCTACGGAGCCATTACCGAACGTTCGCCTCTAAAAGTTTGGTCAGACAAGATTCATAATATGCATATAGTTCCCGCTAATATTCTTCTTGCTGGAGCCGAAATTGAAACTGCACGCGATATCATAACTGACAACCGTCAAAGACTTAAACTCGCATTAAGCGAAATTATAGATCAATTCGATTATATACTGATAGACTGTCCCCCGTCGTTGGGCATCCTCAGCGTTATGAGTGTAATAGCCGCAACACACATAATAGTCCCAATTCAGTGCCAATATAAGTGCTATCTAGCAACTAACCAACTTTTAGAAACAATTGCTCGGATTAAAAAAGGAGGACACAAAAAACTAGAAATTGCCTGCTTTATTCCTACTATGTATGACAAACGCACAATTCAAGATTCGGGAATCTTAGAAGCAGTAAAATCACAAGCACAAGGACATATTTATGTCACTCCTCCTATTCCCAAATCAACTGTATTTCCAGATGCTGCTCAGGCTAATCAACCTCTGGCACTATTCAAGAAAAATCATCCAGCAGTTACTATTTTTTCAGAAATTACTAGACATCTGACCAAATTATGAGCCAAGTTCAAAAGCGCGAACTTCCTAAATTTAGCGGGATAAATTCTCTTTTTGGTGATACTGATAACCCAGAAGAGAACAAACAATCTTCTACGCTATTGCTATCTGAAATAAATTTACCTTCATCCCAACCCCGACGCTATTTTGACTCCAAAAAAATTCAATCTTTAGCGGACAGCATCAAACAAGATGGACTTCTAGAACCTTTAGTAGTCCGAAAAATTGGCGATACATACGAATTAATCGCAGGCGAACGCCGCCTTAAAGCCTGTCATATTGTTGGTTTGGAGTCAGTTCCAGTTCGCATAATTGATTGTGACTCAAAAACTGCGCTCCGCATTCGACTGGTAGAAAACCTTCAAAGAGAAGACCTTAACGCATATGAAGAAACTATTGGCATTATAGAACTCATCGCTGCCGAGTTAGAAGTTGATTTTGATACAGTTGTGTCATTGTTGTATCAAATGAATAATGATACCAAAGGACTTTCTAACCATAACGTTATGGTTAGAGATGAGTCTCAGGTAATACAAGCTGCTTTTAAACAATTAGGAAAAATTACTTGGCAGTCTTTTGTAGCTAATCGTCTACCTTTGTTAAAGCTACCTCGTGATATTCAGGAGGTGTTATCCCAGGGGAAATTAGAGTATACAAAAGCCAGTGTCATAGCTCGGATTAAGAACGAACAAATTAGGCAAGCTTGCTTAAGACAGGCTCAATCAGAAAAACTTTCGTTATCTCAAATTAAGGAATTAGTAGAAAGTTTTCTCCAATCAAGCCCAAAGAAAAGAGAAAAACCACTACCTAAAAAGAAAGAAATAAGCAGTAGATTCAGCCGAGCAAGCAAAGCTCTCAAAGATAGCGATATTTGGGATAGACCCCAGTCACTCAAACAATTAGTAAAAGCTCTTAGCCAAATAGAAAAGCTTTTAACAGAAACAAAAAACGCTGTTGAAGTTGAAGGTGAGGATAATTTTGTTGAAAGTAATGCGATAAAAATCCAATCTAATGAGTAAATTATAAAGAGCCTGTGTTATCTAGTGTTTGTCCCCAGTCGGAACCAAGAAACTTTAGCTTTTACTATTCTTGATGCTAAGGAATAATTATCAATTTCGATCATTAAGACAAAATCAAGTTTATCAATAGTAATTATGCTATATTCATTATAGCATCAAGTATAAAATGTTATTTTTGTAGGGTTTATACCTGATTTGGGAATTTGAGTAATCCAGATTTAATCATCGTGTATCTTCATGACATCATAAAGCTGTCATGTACGACATATAACTTTGTTCTCCCTACTACCGCCTAAAAGCTTGTACTACCTTGTCTGCACCAACACTAAGTAAGAAATAGTAGTCGTTACAGTATGCTATACCCTATTTTTCCACCTGTACTCCCTGCGATTGCCCACGTCGAAAATTTAGTAGTGCAGCCTGAACAAAATTTAATATTTACTTCAAAAGTTCATTTATCGCCATCGGAAAGTATTGATGTTAATCTAAAAATCCCATCATTGCTCTTGGCTCAAGCTTCCTCTTCTCAAAAAGCAGAAGCCAACCGACTTTTGCAGCAAGGGATTGAGAAATTAAATCAAGGGCAAGTTTCAGTAGCACAAAATTTTTTACAGCAAGCACTTAATATTTATAGGCAAATCAAAGACACTTTAGGAGAAGGAGAGACTCTAAAGAATTTGGGTAATGCTTATTATCTTCAAGCAGACTATGCCCAGGCAATTAATTATCAACAACAGGCTTTAAAAATATCACAGCAAATTCGTAACCGCAATTTAGAAAGTAGGGCGCTATTGAATATCGGAAACGCTTATCGTGATTGGAAAAATTACTCTAAAGCAATTAACTACTACCAACAGAGTTTAGTAATTGCACGTCAATTTAAAATCCGAGAAGTTGAAGGTATAGCAATCGGGAATTTAGGAATTGCTTACTACGAATCAAAAAATTATCCCAAGGCAATAGAAATTTTACAACAGGGTTTGACTATTGCTCGGTCAATTAAAGATAACAAATTAGAGTCACTTTCTTTAGTGTATTTAGGACAAGTTTATACAGCTTTACAGGAATATACCAAAGCGATTCAATACTATCAGCAGGCTTTGGTAATTGCTAGAAAAATGGATGATCGTCCTAGGGAAGTTGTTATAGCGGCTGCCCTAGGACTTGCCTATGAAAAAATAGGTAATAACCAAAAAGCTCGTGACTTTTATCAACTCCAATTAATATTAGCACAGGGGCTTAAAGACAAGGAAAAAGAGATAGTAGCTCGTAAAAGTATTGAAAGAATTCAGCTTCCCTCTAATTACCAAGGATTGGAACAAGCGCGGCAAAAATTAGAACAAGCACGAAAAAGCAATAATCCACCAGCAGTGGTACTTGCTTTAATTAATATAGGCAGAATTTATAATCAGCAGGCTAACTACTCAGAAGCTGAGAAAGCACTTGAATTAGGTTTGCGAATAACGCGAGACATAAAAAATCCGCTATTAGAAACTCAGGTTTTGTTAGAGTTTGGAAATACTTATTCCTTGCAGAAAAAACATAATAAGGCGATTCAATTGTATGAGCGAAGTTTAGCTATTTCTCAACAAATAAAAAACACAAATAACAGTCAAATTAAAAATTTAGGTATTGAAATAGAAAGAATAGCTTTAATACAATTAGCCACCAATTATGAACTTCAAGGAGACTTACGGCAGGCAATTGAGTATCGTCAGCAAGATTTAGCAATAGCCCGCAAGCTAAAACATCCTCTTAGAGAAGGGCGAGCTATTTATAATCTAGGTAGTCTTTTCGGGGAACAAGACAACTATATTCAAGCGATTAATTATTTTCAGCAGAGTTTTAAAACTGGACAAAAAACTAATAATATTGTATTGCAAGTGCAATCTTTGGGAAAATTAGCAAATACTTATTTTGTATTAGGAGATTTTAAGCAAGTAATTAACTACGCTGAAAAAGCTAAAGGAATAGTTGAAAAATTTGATAACTCCCGCCAAGGACAGCAGACTTTATCTACTATAGAAATTAATTTCCTTAGACAATTACGCGGACAATATTTATCTTTGTTGGGTGCTGCTTACCTGTTTGGTAGTGCTAACCATAACAAAGCTATTGGATATTTCCAGC
>JBCCYD010000555.1:0-3865 GCA_039190385.1 Cyanobacteria bacterium P01_F01_bin.143
AACATTTATCACGTTTTTGCAATTTCTATTAGCGTCTTTTATCTTACTTTCTCTATTCATCTAATACTTTCAAGACTGCTTTCGGTTGTAATTTATTTTTAAACCAAATAACTCGATTTGGTAAATCAGTAAAGCTCACTCCAGCTTTCTCTAAATTCAATCTTTCTGACACGGCTAAAATCAAATTTGTGACATCGGAGTTTTTAACTTGGTAAAACTTTTTCTTTAAATATTCTGGCCGCCAATAACCAACTATTTCTAATAAGAAATCTCGGCCATCAGGATGAACTAAACGAAAATCAGGAATCATTACACTTCCAGGAAGAGGAACTAGATCTACTTCTCTTTCTAGACGCCATTCGGTTTTGGCTTTTGCCCAACCCTTGGCAAAGGAAGCTTCTAACATACTGTCATAAGGTTTTCCCGGAGGATAATGAGTCACTAAATAACAGCGATCGCTTTCAATGGCAAATCTTCCGGCTTTAATATTTCCTGAATAGGGATCTCTCTGTTGCAATTTTGCCTGCAAACTCCATTTACTAACATGAAGTAAGGCAGGAATCATTTTTGCCAAGGATAAACCATACCGAGTGCTTGCTTTGAAAAGACTTGCCGGCCCATCCAAGGTGATAGTAAAACCTGTGTCGGAATCGCCTTCGATATAAGACATTAATTGAAATAATTTGAGATAGCGAAACAGAAGTTTGTATTCGCCAGGATCGTTGCGATGGGCGTTAATCACTATATTGCTAGCCCGATAAAAAATTCCCTGAACTTGCGAAAGATTATAACGATGAATTAGAGCATCAGGAATTGGCGGTTCGAATTCGGTTAAAATGCGATTTTCTTGTAAGTCTGCATATAATCCCTGTTCTATTTCTTGACGGGACACTGTTCGATTTAATTCTGTGGTTAAGTTATAAGCGATCGCGTCTAGAGTCTGACTCCGATTATCGGGAATAGGAGTTGTTTTCGCGGCTTCAGTAAATACTTTTTTTCTTAGTTCCGGCGGTTCTAAAGGACTAACGATTTCAAATGTAGAAAAGCTACTCCTGAGAATATGAGCAAGTCCTCTTTTGACACGATAATCGGGACTATCTCCTTCCATTTCGGCTAATTTTTCATTTAATTCGCCTTGAGTTTTGCCGACATATTCTTGAAAGCATTCAATGCGATCGCTGGCCAAGCCAATACTTCTACTATCAAGGGGTAACTTTTTGGGAACAACTGTTTCGCCATTTTGTCGGTAAATTAAGAGATCGGAAGGCAGCATGGGGTAATTTTCTAACTAGAACAATTTATCCTGAGTTATTTTAGGTCATCCCATGTTAGTAAACCAAGGAAAGATACAATGGGGGATTGTATGCAAAAAAAGAAAGAGGTGTTCTGTGACGACTGTGAGAGTGAGAATTGCTCCTTCCCCAACGGGAAATTTACATATTGGGACGGCGAGAACTGCCGTTTTTAATTGGCTCTATGCGAGAAATCAGAACGGTAAGTTTATTTTACGCATCGAAGATACGGATGAAGCGCGATCGCGTCCCGAATATACCGAAAATATAAAATCAGGATTAGAATGGCTCGGCTTAAGCTGGGATGAAGGGCCATTTTTTCAAACGCAACGTTTAGATAAATATCAAGCAGCAATTCAAACTCTTTTAGATCAAGATCTAGCCTATCTTTGTTATTGCACTCCCGAAGAATTGGATCAAATGCGCGAGGAGCAAAAGGCTAATGGTTTAGCGCCTCGTTATGACAATCGTCATCGTAATTTAACTGAACAAGAAAAGGCAGATTTTGTTGCAGCAGGGCGCAAACCGGTGATTCGATTTAAAATTGATGACGATCGCGAAATTAGTTGGCAAGATTCTGTCAGAGGTCGTGTTCTCTGGAAAGGTGGCGATTTAGGTGGGGACATGGTAATCGCTCGTGCGGGCGAAACCGACACCATTGGCCAACCTCTCTATAATTTAGCGGTTGTGGTTGATGATATGGACATGGTAATTAATTATGTGATTCGTGGTGAAGATCATATTGCCAATACTGCCAAACAAATTTTGCTCTACGAAGCTTTTGGTGCGGAGATTCCTACTTTTGCCCATACTCCTTTGATTCTTAATGAATCAGGGAAGAAACTTTCTAAAAGGGATGGCGTAACTTCCATTGATGATTTTCGGAAGATGGGCTTTTTGCCAGAAGCATTAGCTAATTATATGGCTCTATTGGGTTGGACTCCTCCTGACTCGACTGAAGAAATTTTTACTCTAGAGCAAGCGGCAGAGAAGTTTGAACTGGAGCGAGTGAATAAAGCAGGAGCAAAATTTGACTGGGCCAAACTCGATTGGATTAATAGTCAGTATCTTCATCAAATTCCTGCGGGTGAGTTGGTTGAATTATTGATTCCCTATTGGCAAGATGCCGGTTATGCAGTAGATAATAATAGCGATCTCGCTTGGTTAGAAAGTCTCACTGCGATGATTGCTCCTAGCTTAAATCGTCTGGCGGACAGTGTGAGTGAAACCAAAATGTTTTTTAGTGAATCTGTAGAATCTAGTGAAGAAGCGATCGCGTTTCTTAAGCAAGAGGGTGTAACTGAGATTCTTACAGAAGTCATTACAGCGCTTGAAGAAGCTGAAACTTTTGAAGTTGCGGATGCTAAAGCAATTATCAAGAAAGTTACCAAGGCTCTTAAAGTAAAAAGAGGTTTAGTCATGCGATCGTTGCGTGCTGGTTTAACTGGAGAAATGCATGGCCCTGATTTGATTCAATCTTGGTGCTTATTACATCAAAAAGGATGGGATAAACTTCGTTTAGAAAAGACTTTAACTCTTGTCTAAGTGTAAGGGCGAACGGTCCTTCGGATTCGATACTTTTCTCAAGTCGGGGAACCCGCCCAACGAAAGTTTCTCACCGTTCGCCCCTACCGGAATTCCATTTAATTTATTTGGGTTTCGACATCAGTTAATCTTTGGTTGAGATCTCTCACATCTTCCTTTAATTCAATTAATAAAGTAGCAAAACGTTCAAAAAGAGGATCACTGCTACCAACTAAATTGCCATTAATATCAGACGGAGCATTATTTCGGGGTAAATTTGAGGCTCTGGGGCTGGGTAAATTATTAGCGCGACTCAATCTTCTAATCTCAGACTCCAGACGATTAACTCTTGATCTTAAACTACTAATTTCTGCATTAAGACTCGTTGTAGATTGACTAACAGCGCGCAGGTTAGTGGAGCTAACAATCGTGAGAGAAAAGAATATTGTTAAGACGATAACCGACAATATTCTTTTCGATGGGAAATTTTTCATGATTCGATCATTGATAATGCTTTTAGGTCGGGTAGTATGTCAACATGAATCAAGTAATATTACTTGGAATTTCTCTTGTCTATGTCTGATATTAAAGAAAAATTGAGTCGAGATGTCGCTAATATTAGTTGGCAAGATTTGTTACCTCATGCAAAACGAGATGTTTTAATTGTTATTGCAACTGATCTCGATATTATCGATGTTAGTGAAGCGATCGCGTTAGATAAAAAAGATTTAGTCAATAACTGGATTACCCAAAAATTGATTACCAAACCTTCGTCCGAACAACTCAGTGCTTGGAATAATAATCCACAACAACAATTTGTCACCTCGATTGTGCAGCCATTTGTGATTGTCCAAGAAACTAAGTAATTGAACTTAAACAATGCTCTGTAAAGCTATTTCTAAGCTTTTAGTAAGTGAAAACTCTGTAGTTATTTTACATTTCGTAATGCTACTAAAATAATTTACTGTAACATTTTCTTAGCAAAAATACATTTTACTTAAAGTAAAGAAAGCAGCAAAAAACTAGTAATAATATTTTTCAAAATTAGT
>JBCCYD010000556.1:0-3843 GCA_039190385.1 Cyanobacteria bacterium P01_F01_bin.143
CCAAATCAGAGCTAATTGCTTGTAAATGTTGGGGATTTTCTTCCATATCTCGTGCCAGAAAATTGAGAAATTTCTCCAATACAGGATCGTTTTCTTGTTTCTCAGCGCGAGACATCACTACTTTTCCGTCAGGCTCGATAGTATAGCTGATTTTATCACGCTTATTTAAGCCAAGAGCTTTACGAACAGAAGCCGGAACAGTAGTTTGATAACGATCAGTAAGAGTTGATTCTGAACTTGAAGTTCGTGTTGCAGTCATAGTAATCTCCAAACTTGTTGATTAAATGATACCTTACGGTAATGCAATTGCATTACCTTGTCAAGGATAAAACAAAATCATTAATAAGGTTAATTCAGGAATATACTGCTTGGCATTATCCTATTGATTGATACACCCTAATTATTGCTATTTAAGTTTGGCACCACATTGTTTACAAAAATTTGCGTCAAGATCGTGATGTGATAAACCACAATTCAAGCATTTCTTGTCCACTGTTTCCGTGGGCTTTTGTATCTGTACAACCAGCTCTCTAAGTTGCCAAGGAATAAAGAGAATTCCCGTTAAAATCATGACCAAAGTCATAGCTTTTCCAGCTTCCGAAAGGGGGGTGACATCGCCATAGCCTACAGTTGTCATGGTAACAACCACAAAATAGAAAGCATCAAAAAAGTTTCTTAAATGCTCATGGTTAACTGGACTTTCTATTTGAAAAATCAATCCAGCATAAATAAAAATCAAGGAAAATAAAGTTAAGAAAATTCTGACAAAATTAACTGTATCATCGGTTTTTGCACCTAAAAGTTTTGTTTCTAAACGCCAAAAACGAATAATTCTTAAAAGTCTAAAGCAACGAAAAACACGGATAAATCGAATATCTATAATACCAAGGACTAATGGGAAAATCGTCAGGAGATCAATAAAAGAAAAACCACTAAAAAAGAACTTCTTTTTGTTATTTGCTGACCAAAAACGGCAACTATATTCAATAGTGAAGATAATTAATATACCTAGATCTATAACATGTAAAGCTTGTGCTAGTGAATCACTAATAGCATAAGTTTCTGTGACAAATATTACTAAAGAAAGAAGAATTAGCCCCAAAATAATTAAATTAATCGTTAAGCCGATTGGGGTTTCAATATCCTCTAGATAAAAGGCAATCTTTTCTTTCATTAATGAGTGATTATTGGGCGGGGCAACTTTATTAAGCAATGACAAAATTCTAGTTTAAAAATTCTGGACGAGCTTGTTGATTAATTTGTAAGCTTGCTGCTAATTTATCCCATTTTTCTTGTTCGATCAATTCAATGATTTGCTCTAAATTTTGACGATAGCCATCAAGCGATCGCAAAAGTGCCTGTTTATTATATTCTGCCATCATCATTCCTAATTCAGGATTGCCGCCGCCGACCCGACTGGTATCGCGAAAACCCGAGCTAGCCAACTGTTTTGCCAAGTTTAAAACTTCAGGATCTTGTTCCCCAAGACAACTAGTAATCAGACTAGTGCTAATCATTACTGGAAGATGGGAGATCCAGGCAACAGCGCGATCGTGTACTTCTGGAGCGCAGGTATAGGTTGTTGCCCCAACAGAGTGAGCAATAGACATTAATTTATCAAGAGCGATCGCATTAGTCTCGTTACTAGGCGTAAAAACATAGGCTGCACCCTGAAATAAATTACTTTGGGCAGCATTGATTCCTTGTTCGGCGGTTCCTGCCATGGGATGACCACCAATAAAATTTGACCATAAAGCAGAGCATTCATCGACTATGGTTTTTTTGACCGAGCCGACATCAGTGACGATCGCATCGGGAGCAAGATAGGGAATTAATTGTGTTAATGTTTTCGCGATCGCGCCAATCGGTGTACAGATAATCACAATTTCTGCATTCTTGAGCAAACTTAATTCTGTACTCGCTTCATCAACAACTCCTCTTTCTACAGCAATTTCACAAGTGGTTGCCTTGCGAGATACACCCAGAATATAGTGATTGAGCGATTTCAAATCTAAACCCAAAGAGCCACCAATTAAACCCAAACCAACAATTCCAATTTTCATAGCCATTAAATATCAACTATCAAAGATCATATCCGAACTTGACAATATTCATCTTTATTAAAGATAATGGGAGGCTGTGTGTCTATTCCTGCTCGGATCGGGTTCAGACAACTTTCACAATTGAAAATGGATAATGGAAAATTGAAAATTAACCCTTTCAATTTCTAATTTTAAATTTTTAATTGACAAAAATGTCGCTGCACATTGTAACGCGACTACCCGTACGGCAAACTAAATTTAGTTCTTAACCTATGACTTACGCAATTATTGAAGCTGGTGGTACCCAACTAATGGTTGAGCCAGGTCGTTTCTACGATATTAACCTACTTCCCGTAGATGCTGAATCTGATTACACAGTAGACAAAGTTTTACTGGTAAACAACGATGATGAAGTCACTATCGGTCAGCCCTATATTGAAGGAGCTACAGTAGAAGGCACGGTCTTGCGCCATCGTCGCGGTAAAAAAGTTATCGTTTACAAAATGCAGCCCAAGAAGAAAACTCGCAAAAAACGAGGACATCGCCAAGAATTAAGTCGTTTAATGATTAATTCTATTAGTATTGGGGGTAAAGTAATTGCTACGGCTCCCGCAGCTTCTGAAGCTCCTGAAATGACTGAAACGACCGACGATTCGGAAGAATAATTCTATTTAATAAAATACATTGGAGAATAAATATGGCTCATAAGAAAGGTACTGGTAGTACTCGTAACGGTCGCGACTCAAATTCTAAGCGCTTGGGCGTTAAACGCTATGGTGGTCAATCTGTAACCGCTGGTAGCATCCTAGTTCGTCAAAGAGGCACTAAATTCCACCCTGGAAATAACGTTGGCATTGGCAAAGACGACACTCTATTTGCTCTTATTGAGGGCGTAGTGAAGTTTGAATATCGCAAAAGAGGCCAACAGAAAATTAGTGTTTATCCTGTAGGCGCAGAGGCTTAATTGGCAGTGGGAAATGAGGGATTTAGGGAATAGTTTATCGCTTAAGTTCCCCATTTTTCTCTGTCTTGGTCAGCGTTTCCTTGCGTCTTATGGCATTTAATTTAATAGTTTTTCGAGTCGAATTTCTACATAGTTTTTAATTATCAAACGCGCTCTCTCACTCTCTCTCAGATTCTACATCATCAACCCTTAATTCTTTTCTGAGATTTAAGTATCTCCGACCGTTTTTAGTAACTATCACATATTTTCTTAAGTCGGCTTTTTTATCAGATTTCAACTTTTTAATAAAAGAAGTAATGCTTTCTCTTTTATATAAGAATCTCAGTGCAACTAAATGTCTAATCTCCTCTTCAGTTGATTGGATATAAGCACCGTATTTAAGAATATATTCGCTATCATTATCCTCCGCATCCTTCAAGCCTCTAAGATGACTAACTTCATGTTGATCTACTATACCTTTGAGTGCAAACTGCAAAGCAAGTTCTTGTGATTGATTCAGTTGGTTAATTTCTTCCTGTTGCTTCTCTTGTTTTTCTTGTAGGCTCTGGAATTTAGCTTGAATTTTTGTTCCATCAACTGAAAAGTCTTCCAATTTCTCAACTAAACCGGAGTTAAATATCAGTATGATGGCAAACATGAGTATTTCCGTATTATTAACTTTGTTATTTTCTGTACTTGAAGGGACAAAGATGGTGAATATCCATTGGTGACAACTTAAGCTGAAATAGCAGTTGTCAAGGGGATTTGAGAATTTGGCGAAAAGAAGAAATCCTCTTGATTCTTTTGTCGGTCAGGGAACGGAGCAATGATCAGTCGAACACGCGGTTTTCGGATAGA
>JBCCYD010000557.1:0-3821 GCA_039190385.1 Cyanobacteria bacterium P01_F01_bin.143
AGGCGATCGCAAGATAAAATTATCGCCTGGTTAAGTTTTAAAGATTTTTATGGTCGTCCCGCATATAGGTATACAGCAGAGATCAGCATTTATGTGGCGCAGGATTATCGAGGACAGGGAATCGCTGATGGCTTAATGAAAAGAGCGATCGCCCAATGTCCCCAACTACGAATCAAAAGTTTATTAGCTTTTGTTTTTGGTCACAATATTCCTAGTATCAATTTATTTGCTAAACATGGATTTACTCGTTGGGGTCTATTGCCACAAGTAGCAGAAATGGATAAAACAGAAAGAGATTTATTGATTTTGGGTCGAAGAATTAAAACTTCATCCGTTATTGAAGGAAACTTTTTCATTTAACATTGAATATTAATCATTGAACATTAATCATTGACCATTGAGCAGTTATGAGTGAGATTTTGTATGATAAAGTACCTTCGGTGGATTTGAGTGATTTTACGGCTGATAATTTAGAGCGTAAAGAAAAATTTGTGCAAACTCTAGGGGCTGCTTTTCAAAATATTGGGTTTGTTGCGGTTAAAAATCATGGCTTGTCTGATGAGCTTACTCAACATCTTTATCAGGCTGTCAAACAATTTTTTGCTCTATCTGAAGGAACTAAACAAAAATACGAAATAACTAACCTTGGCGGACAAAGAGGTTATACCAGCAAAGGCAAAGAACATGCTAAAGGTCGAACCATTGGTGACCTCAAAGAGTTTTATCATGTGGGACAAGAACTTTTAGAACCAGAGAGAATTCAATTCGGCTATCCCCAAAATATCTTTCCTAGCGAAATACCAGAATTTAAAACAACTACTCTAGAAGCCTATCGTATCCTAGAAGAAGCAGGGCTAAAATTACTCAGAGCGATCGCGATTTATTTAGAACTAGACGAATTTTATTTTGACCAGAAAGTTCGTTGCGGCAACAGTATTCTCCGTGCGATTCACTATTTTCCTCTTGATCAGCAAGAAATTACTAAAGGAGCAGTGCGAGCGGCTGCTCATGGAGATATTAATCTGATTACACTACTTATGGGCGCAAGTGCCGAAGGTTTACAGATTTTGCGCCAAGATGGCAAATGGATTCGGGTCACTGCATTGCCTGAACAGATAGTGGTCAATGTTGGGGATATGCTGGAAAGACTGACGAATAAAAGATTAAAATCAACTATTCATAAAGTGGTGAATCCTTCAACTGAGTGCTGGGAAACTGCCCGATATTCTATTCCTTTTTTCATGCATCCAATTTCGGCAATGGATCTGACTTGTTTGCCATCTTGCATTGAGGAGAATAATCCGAAACGATTTGTTGATATTACCGCAGGCGAATTTCTGACTCAACGCTTACAAGAAATTGGGCTAATTTGAGCGTAAATTATGATGTAATTTTATCTCCTCAAAAACTTGATGAATTATTTGACTACTCAGTAAAACTTTTTCAGTTTAATTCCAGCTAAATGTTTCGTTACCGAATGGGATTGTGAACGGTAACTAATTTTGTACCGTCGGGAAAGGTTGCTTCTACTTGGACTTCGGGGATCATTTCCGATACACCGTCTATAACATCATCACGATTTAACAAAGTTGTACCATAGCTCATCAGCTCAGCGACTGTTTTACCTTCTCTAGCACCTTCTAAGATCTCTGCGGAAATATAGGCCACGGCTTCAGGATAGTTTAGTTTTAATCCTTTGGCTTTGCGTCTTTCTGCGAGCAAACCTACAGTGAAAATTGTTAATTTATCTTTTTCTTGAGGAGATAGTTTCATTTCGAGATCGCGTTAAAATGCAATTGAGATAGCCATCAAATATTAAGACAAAAAACGCTATGGTTACAACTAGATCTAAAACTATTACTTTAGAAAATTTTTTGCAACTACCAGAAACGAAACCTGCTAGTGAATATATTGATGGCCAAATTATCCCCAAGTTAATGCCCCAAGGAAAACACAGTACAATTCAGACTGAACTTGCGACAGCTATTAATATTTCTCTTAAGCCGCAAAAAATAGCTCGGGCATTCTCGGAATTAAGATGTACTTTTGGCGATCGCTCTACTGTCCCAGATATCACTGTTTTTACTTGGGACAAAATACCTCGTGATGATAGTGGCGCGATCGCAGATTCTTTTCTCATCGCACCAGATTGGACAATTGAAATCCTATCTCCTAATCAAAGTTCAGCTAGAGTCACCAAAAATATTCTTCATTGTTTGGATAATGGTACAGAATTAGGATGGCTCATCTATCCTCATGAAGAGTCTGTTATTGTCTATTTCCCCCAAAAACAGCCCGTATTTTTTGAAATGGCTACAGATATTTTACCTGTACCGAATTTTGCTCAGGATTTTCAGTTAACTGTAGGCGAATTATTCGATTGGCTATTAGAGTAAACAATTAGCAATTAGCAATTAGCAATTAGCAATTAGCAATCCCGGTAAATCTAAAACGCTATCCAAAATCACATCACAGCCTAAACCAGTTAACATTTCTCGTTTCTTTCTAATCGCTTCACCTTCGGCAAAACCTGTCAAAACTCCAATAGAAAAGACTCCTGCTTTTTTAGCTGCGACCACATCACTTCCCGCATCACCAATATAAGCAATGGTTTCAGGATTAGAGATTGTAAATTCATCGCTAGATAAATTAGCTACAGATTCTTGGGGATAAATTGCTTTGTACAAAATGAAAGGATGAGGTTTGCCCAATTTAGTCTGATTGCCACTCGCTATTACAGATTCTGCGGCAATTACTTCGTCGTAGGTAACAATCCGAGTTGGGTCAAAATATTTGAGGATGCCTAAATTTGTTAGGGGTTCGATGACTTCATTGCGAGGTCTACCTGTCGCGATCGCGAGGGTAAATCTCCCCGAATCAGCTAAAGCCTTGAGAGTGTGCTCAATACTAGCTAAATCAATTACCGTCTCATCATCGGGTAAATCATAGCCTTTTTTCCCTTCATACCAAGCTTGAAAGTTATCGTAGCAAACTTGCCACAGTTCACCTTTGGGATCAAAAAAAGAGAAATTCTGACCTAATTTTTGGGAAATGAACGTATTAACATAATTCAAGACTGATAAACCAGTTAAAGATTTAGTGGCTGCCCAAAACTCGGCGATTGCATGATCACTAATCTGACTTTGATAATCACTAGACTGCAATAGCTTCCCAATATTTTGTAGTTGTTCTTTGAGAGTTAAATTACTATCTTGGAGAATAGCAGTTAAACTTTCAGACTGTTGTTGTTTAAGCGTATCGAAAATGCCCACAAAATGAAGACAGCAAACAAAAAAAGTCAAGTCCCAGTTAGAATTAATTGCTCGACTTTTCAGTTCATAGATAAAAGTTTTAGGGATAATATGATCTCCAATAGTTTCTAGTCTAGTTGCGACATCCCAGCTATGACCAAAATAGTTAGTTAGACCTAAAAATTCGCGATCGCAGATTAATTCCCAAGCCGTCAAACGAGAAGTATTCCAATATTTCTGTTCACTAGTAATAACTCCGTCCAAGTCAAAGATTAAAGTGTTAATTGATTTCATTGCAGATTACTGGTTCAACCTCTTTATCTTGTAGTTCTTAAGTTTCAGCATTTTAGCTTAGTTGAATCATTCAGGAAATATTGTTAATCGGCGATCGCATTTCAAAGTACATTCTCTTAAAATATTTAAGAAGATCAATAAAAAGATTTATACGGAACTTACTACTGAAATGCCCTTGTCAAGCTTTGTTGTTTTTTCTTAACATAAGTTAACGTAAGCAATAGAATAAATCATATATTTTTTAACTATTTCTATGGATATAAAACAGATTGAAAC
>JBCCYD010000558.1:0-3819 GCA_039190385.1 Cyanobacteria bacterium P01_F01_bin.143
ATTTGCCAAGAAAATGGTATTACTAGAAAAGAAAATAAACTTCAACTAAGTCGCTATCTTCATGATATAGGGGTCTGTCTTCACTTCCAAGACGAAGAAGAATCTATATTATATAAAACTATAATTCTTAAACCAGAATGGGGAACGGATGCTGTCTATCGAGTGTTAGATAATCCAGAAGTTAAAGCAAGTAATGGACGTTTTAATCGCAACAATCTAAAAGATATTTGGCATGAAGAACAATATGAGGATATGCGTGGAGAATTGCTCCAGCTAATGATGAAATTTGAGCTTTGCTATGAGATTGCTGGCAATACAAATCATTTCATTTCGCCTCAACTACTCAGTAGTGATCAACCAGAATATGATTGGGATAAATCTAATAATTTAATTTTGCGCTACACTTACCCTGACTTTATGCCCAAAGGTATTATCAGTCGTTTTATTGTGGTTATGCATCAGGATATTGACCAACAAGAACTTGTTTGGAAAACTGGGGTAGTTCTCCATAAAGATAAGACTAAAGCAGAAGTAATCGAAGATTTTGGTAAACGAGAAATTAAAGTTCGGGTTGCTGGTAATAATAAACAAACTTTAATGACTATTGTTACCCATGAGTTGGATAAAATTAATGACTCTTACAAACGATTAAAATACCGAAAATTAATTCCTTGCAATTGTGATTTTTGTAAAAATAGTCAAAATCCTTATGCTTATGAATTTAAAGAACTTCTAGAGAGACTTGATTTTGGCAAGCTAACTATTGAATGTGGTCAACGTCCCTATCGTGAAGTTCAAATTTTCAGCTTGATTGCCAATTCTATAGATATCAAAAAATTAATTGCTGAAGATACAAAAGATATTGATCAATCGTTTTTAGTTCAAATTTTTGGCGATATTATGGCAGGCGATCGCAATACAAAAATAGGCCAAGGCAATAATAACGAAAATATTGCCAGAGACTTTATCGATCAGGGTCGTGACTTGAATATATCAGATCGCGCAACAGTGAATACTAGTGGAGACGGCTCATTTAACTTAGGCAATATTAACGGAGAAGTCGCAAATACAATCAACCAATTACCCAGCTTTGATGATGAGCCGAACAAAAAAGAACTCAAGCAATTACTCAGAAAGTTACAAAATATAGTCTTAGAAGAGAATTTAGATATAGAAGACCAAGAAGAAACTCTAGAACAAATTCAAGCGATCGCAGAAGCTTTACAAGATCCTCACAATCGCGCCATGCAAAAAAGTGCCAAAAGAGCCATGAAAATGCTACGAGGAACGGCTGCTGACTTATCTGCTCGTTCAGCAATGGTAAAGATTGGCAATCAACTACCAGACTTGATTTCTAAGATATTCTGATTACCAAGAATACGCCGAAAATAAAAGCTGATAACTTATGAGATGATAACTGACAATATTATTCTGTATCATTAAGATAAGAAAATAAAACTAAATCATTCATTTATTCTTGTTAAATATATGAGTTTGGCAATTACCGTAGAAAAGAAGAAATTAAATAAACCACCATTGGATCTTCATTACTTAGGCGATCGCGTTTTACGTCAGCCAGCTAAACGAGTGTCCAAGATTGATGACAATGTCCGCAAGCTAGCCAAGGAAATGCTGCAAACTATGTACAGCCAAGATGGTATTGGTTTAGCAGCCCCTCAAATAGGAGTTAACAAACAGATTATTGTAATTGATTGTGAATTAGATAAACCAAATGTGCCTCCTTTGGTGTTGATTAATCCCAAAATCACTCGCTCTAGCAAGCAAGTTTGTAGCGCAGAGGAAGGTTGCTTGAGTATTCCTGGAGTATATCTAGATGTAACTCGTCCCGAGGCGATCGAAGTATCCTTTAAAGATGAAAATGGCAAACCCCGTAAAATCAAAGCTAAAGATTTATTAGCACGGGTTATCCAACATGAAATGGATCATCTCAATGGAGTAATGTTCGTCGATCGCGTAGAAAATGAAATTGCTCTCAACGCAGAACTAAAAAAACGCGGCTTTGCAGTAAATACCGTAAAACATATTAAATAAGAGAATAACTATAAGAAGGAGAATTTTAAAATATGACCCCCATAACCCCCAAAAGTGGAGTTTTATTAGCGTTATGTTGCATTACCGCGATCGCAGCAGTCGGCTCAATATTTGAACTTTCCTCTGGAGATCCCGAACTAGGCAGCCTCACCACCCAAATCATTCTGACGACTAGCATCCCCTTAACAGGTCTATTGTTTTGGGGCGCAGTTCAAGATACCAAAGCAAATCAGCAAAAGTAATAAGGTAATAGGGAAATAGGGAATCAATCAACCCCCTATCTCCCTATCTCCCCCTCGCGCCAGCGAACGCGCTCTCCCTACTTCTTAGGTGAGATCATCATCATAATATTGCGTCCTTCTCTTTTCGGTCTTTGCTGCACCTCTCCAACATCTTCCAAATCCGCAGCCATTCGCTTGAGAAGATCGATAGCTAGGTTGGAATGTTGAATCTCTCGACCACGGAAACTAATGGTCGCTTTTACTTTGTCTCCTGATTTTAGGAAACGTTGAGCATTTTTCACCCGCACCTGATAATCATGCTCCTCAATTTTGTAGCGCATTTTAACTTCTTTTACATCGGCATTATGCTGCTTTTTCTTAGCTTCTTTTAATTTTTTATCTCTCTCGTATTTGTACTTACCATAGTCCATGATTTTGCAAACAGGAGGTTTAGCAGTTTCACTTACGAGAACTAAATCTAGATTCTTCTCTAAGGCAATAGCCATCGCTTCTTTTGGGGTAATGATCCCCAAGGGATTTCCGTCAGAGTCGATAACTCTAATTTTAGGAAAACGGATTTGTCCGTTAGTTTTGGTTAGATCGCTATTATTGGTGCGTCTTTTGTCTCTCACAGGCGTATTTCGTTGTTTTTTGTAACTAAAATGTAATTTGGTAAAACTATAAAGATGGCTAAATAACTTTCACTTATTTGCTATTCTACCTATCTTGTTAAGATAAAGATCGTTAAAATAGCTATAGTTTTTAATTTAGCTTATTTGACATTCGATCATCAATCTAGCAACCAAGAGGAATAGACAGAATTTCAGGGGCTTCATTGATTATTGTAAATATTTTTGAAGTAATAAATTTTCATGATCCATAGAGCTTGGCAAGAGCGAATTGGCAACCAAAGAGATTGGATTTGGCGAGGCTGGCAAACCCGTTATAGTTATTTCACGAATCAGAGGGTCGCAGATCAAAGACCATTAATCTTAATTCATGGTTTTGGAGCTTCTATTGAGCATTGGCGGCATAATATTCCAGTTTTGGGTCAGGAATATCCTGTTTATGCGTTGGATTTGTTAGGCTTTGGCGCATCTCGCAAAGCAGATACGAATTATAGTATGGAGCTTTGGGTAGAGCAGGTACATGATTTTTGGTCAATTTTCATTGGTGAACCGGTGGTTCTGGTGGGAAACTCGATTGGGTCGTTGGTTTGTATGAATATTGCTGCGATTTATCCTGAGATGGTTAGCGCGATCGCAATGTTGAGTTTACCCGATGTATCTATCCGACAAGATATGATTCCCTCGGCCATTAAACCTTTGGTCACTTCTCTAGAAAATTTGGTCGCTTCTCCTTTATTAATCAAAATTTTCTAGGGAAGTTACCAAAGGTTTAATGACCGAGGGAATCATATCTTGTCGGATAGAAACATCGGGTAAACTCAACATCGCGATCGCGCTAACCATCTCAGGATAAATCGCGGCAATATTCATACAAACCAACGACCCAATCGAGTTTCCCACCAGAACCACCGGTTCAC
>JBCCYD010000559.1:0-3814 GCA_039190385.1 Cyanobacteria bacterium P01_F01_bin.143
ATTGTTGCAGCTTATGATTATTAACCCCAGAAATCCGCGAAAATTCCTTGGCATTTTTAGGCTGCAATTGCGACATTAATTTCAAACTAGAATCAGCAAAAATCACGTAAGGCGGAACAGATTGTAAATCCGCAATTTGCTTACGCAATACTCTTAGCTTCTCGTAAAGAATTTCCGCTTCTGCTTGACGGGGATTTTCTTTCCTTTCTCCTTTCCCAAGTTTCTTTTTCGTCACAGCAATCTTCACCGATCGCTGTTTTTTCAAAATTTCCCAACTTCTTTTATTTAACCGCAAAATGCGATAACCATCATTGGTCTCCGAAATTAGCCCCTGATGCAAAAGCGATCGCACCAACATTTTCCATTCATCGATACTCTTGTCCTTGCCAATGCCATAGGTAGAAACCAAATGATGTCCATATTGTTGCACCTTTTTATTCCGAGAACCGCGCAACACATCAATCAAATGATTCATGCCAAATCTTTCTCGACAACGCACCATACAAGAAAGAAACATTTGCGCTTCAATTGTCCAATCCTCAATCGGTTTAGGCTCTAAGCAATTATCACATTTACTACAATTACCCCCAAATCTCTCCCCAAAATAACGCAAGATAATTGTCCGCCGACAAACGGTTCCTTCGGCGTAATCCACTACTTGATTCAATTGTTGCTTGGCAATCCTTTGCTCATTGGGATCGCTTTTTTGGGCAATTAAATAATCAACCTTTTTCAAATCTCCAAAACTAAAAAATAGAGTTGATTTGGCTATTTCTCCATCCCGACCTGCTCGACCTGATTCTTGATAAAAACTTTCCAAACTTCGGGGTAAATCAAAATGAAAAACAAATCGCACATCGGGTTTATTAATTCCCATGCCAAAGGCCACAGTTGCCACAATTACTCTCACATCATCTCTTAAAAATCGAGTTTGATTATGATCGCGAATCTTAGGCTCTAATCCTGCATGATAGGGTAAAGCATCAATGCCATCATGCTTCAGCTTAAAAGCAATCTCTTCTACCCGACGACGACTCAAACAGTAAACAATTCCTGAACCCGATTCTCGACGAATATCTTTTAATAATTGATAGTAGCTATTTTTATCCTTGGACTTAACTTCGTAATGCAGATTGGGACGATTAAAACTTGATAAATGGACATTGGCATTGCGTAATCCCAACTGTTGAATAATATCGTCTTGAACCCGTTTGGTTGCCGTTGCCGTGAAAGCAAAAATAGGTGTTTGGGGAAATTGATTGCGTAATTGTTTTAATTGACGATATTCGGGGCGAAAGTCATGTCCCCACTCCGAAACACAATGAGCCTCATCGATCGCGATCGCGTTAAGACCCAAACCATTGCTAACTCGAATTAAAAAAGAGCGAAATTTCTCTGTTAATAATCTTTCTGGTGCAACATAGAGTAACTTAATCTTCCCTGATAAAATAGCTTCTTGACGCGATCGCTCCTCGGCATAATCGAGAGTACTATTGAGAAAAGTCGCCCCGATACCATTGTCCTGCAAAGCATCTACCTGATCCTTCATCAAGGCAATTAGAGGAGAAACCACAATAGTTAATCCTTTCTTGAGCAAAGCGGGTAGCTGAAAACAGAGCGACTTGCCACCACCAGTCGGCATAATAACCAATAGATCCTGATTATTCAGTGCCTCCTCGATAATTTTTCTTTGCCCCGGACGAAAACTATCGTAACCAAAAAAATGTTTTAAAGCACCCTCTATATCAGTCATCAGTTAACAGTTAACAGTTATCAGTTGTTTCTTATTGAGCAATTAGCCATTAGCAATTAGCTTTGACAATCAACTTCAATTTCAAATAGATTAGACCAAAGTTTTCCAGTAACAAATAGTCTATCGTCTTCAGCGTCGTAGGCAATCCCATTTAAAACTGCATCGCGATTAGCAGCTAGACGAGAATTGCGTAACCCTGAAAGATCAATCCATGCCAATACTTGACCAGTGACAGGAGAAATTTGGGCAATGCGATCGCTCATCCAAATGTTGGCATAAATTTCCCCGTTGATATATTCGAGTTCATTTAGTTTATCAACAGGCTGATCGCGATCGCTTACTGCAATACGCTTAACTTCTTCAAAAGTCTGGGGGTCGAGAAAAAACAAACTATTTGAGCCATCACTCATGATTAAATATTCGCCATCATGAGTTAATCCCCAACCGTCAGTAGGATAATTAAATTCTTGTAACTTAGTAAAAGATTCGCGATCGTATACAAAACCAGTTTGAGCCTTCCAAGTAAGTTGAATTAGTTTATCTTCAAATAGAGTAATACCTTCCCCAAAATATTTATTGTCTAGATTGATATTCTGTAAAACTTTGCCCGTCTCCAAATTAACTTTACGAAGAGAAGAACGACCATTTAATCCTGTTCCCTCATAAAAATCACCCTCGTAATATACCAAACCTTGAGTAAAAGCATTATTGTCATGGGGATAGGTCTCAACTATTTGGTAACCACAAGTTTTTGCTTGAGAAGCACGAATACTCTCTGTTTCGGCAAGAGAACATCCCATACCCAAGAAAGTTACCGTCAATAAACTTAAAACAAATATTTTTCTCGGTAAAATTTTCACTTTATCCATCACGCCATAAAAAAATGAGTATCACAACCAATATAAAGTCATGATACTCAAGAGATGAGAATAAGTAATATTTACTGATAACTGTTAACTGTTAACTGCTAACTGATATCAGGCTACTTGAGGATTGAGAATTGTACCTAATTGTTCAATTCCTTTATGTAAATGTCTGGTAACAGTCATCGGACTAATACCAATATATTTAGCTGCTTCCTTACGAGGTAAATCCCATAAGAAGACGCATTCGATCGCAGCTTTTGTTTTATCTTCCAACTCACCCATTGCCCGTTGCAACTGTATTCGATCTTCTTCTAATTTTCTGATTTGTTGGGCACGGGGATCAGCTAAAGTATCACCAAAAGTAATCGAAGAATCGGTGGCATTACTAACTACTGCATCCAAACTAATAGGCAAACGATTTTGTAAAGCTAATTGACATTCACTCCATTCAGTTAAAGGAACTCCTAAAGCATGAGCAAGTTCGATATCATGGGGCAATCTTCCTAATTTTTCAATTAAGTCTTTGCGTAACTTTTTACCTTTGGCATATAGTTCTTGCCAACGGCGAGGAATTCTCATCATACTGCCTCTATCCCTTAGATAGTGCAGCATTTCACCGCGAATATAAGGTATGGCAAAAGAGCTAAAAGCCGCACCTTGATGCGGGTCAAAACGTTCAATTGCTCTGATTAAACCGAGGAAACCAATTTGTTCTAGATCTTCGTATGGTTCAGCACATTTCTTACTTACTTGATGAGCAACTTTTCTAACCAAACCAGAATTTAATTCAACCAATTTATTTCTTAATCTAAGAGAAGGATCAACAAAATAATCCTGTAAAAGCTCCATAGAACGATAGCTAAGGGATTGATTAATCATAGGAATTAAAGCTAAGGTATCAAAAATACCATAAAGTTATGGGATTAATATAGATACAATTGTCTATTGACTCCTAAAAACTCACCATCGTTGTTTTACTGAAAAATTTTTACTTACTTTTTTTTTTTCCGCATAAATACGCACACATACATTCTTAATTCGTTTTAGTCAAACTTTTTAATAATCGCCATTTTATTAATTCAATTTAATTTATATATTTGAGATCTAAAACAAAAAAAAACACGGCATAACCGTGTCAGAAATAATATTATTTTTTACGAAGACAACTTGAAACCCACAACTGATAACTGATAAC
>JBCCYD010000560.1:0-3813 GCA_039190385.1 Cyanobacteria bacterium P01_F01_bin.143
AATCGATGGCCCCCCCCCCTCTAACTCCAAAAATATGGGGGGTTGGCGCAAATCTGCAAAATGCATTAGAAAGCTCACGTCAATTTAGTAAGAAATTACTTAGCATGTTTAAGGGCTCAGGTCAATGGTTTGACCTCCAGAGGTCAAGTTAGGTCACGATAGGCTATTTTTACTAAAATGTGCAATGCTTAAGAAGACTGGGCATAACTCTTATGCAATAGGAGCTATTGAGATCTGGGAACTACCTTTGAAGCTCGTTTGACTCCTCCTAATGTTAGTTTTATTCCTAGTATCGATACTAAAACTAAATCATTGATTTTAAGTCTAGCTGATGTAGCATTAAATCCTGTAAAAGTTGGTTCAGACACTCAATCAATAATGATGGAATATTTTTGTCAGGGTATTCCAGTAGTTTCTACTCCTTTTGGCGTTAAAAGTTTGGGATTAAAGCCATCAAAACATTGTTTAATTGGCGATATTTGGCGTTTCCCTGAATTAATAACTATTTGCCGTCAAGAAAATATTGTTACCAAGAAAGTTAGATTAGAAAATGTCAAAAATTATGTTAAAAATAATTTTGAATGGCAAGAAATTTCTAATAAATTTTTCGAGAAGTTCCAGTCTTGGATTCCAGTGTATTAAATATATTACTGAACCAATTAAGTAATGCAAATCATTTTAAAGTGAAATGCAGATTTATTCTAGTTAAAAAAACGGAGTTGTAATTGTGAAAAAATATCGTAAATTTGTACTTTTAACTTGCCCTCGTTCTGGGACTCATATGTTGAAGAGTAGCTTAGAAGCTAATCCCCATATTGTTTGTCTAACAGAGATGTTTAATCCTGATTATATTGAGGGAAAATATGATTATGATGATAGTATGCCAGCAAAAAGAGTTTTAGATCAATTTATTTATTGTGACTATAAACCAAACATCAAAGCTGTTGGCTTTTGTCATCATCGTATTGGCGCAAAATTTGGTAATTGGCCAAGATTATTAGATATCCTAAAAGAAGATAAAGAAATCGCTATTGTTAGTCTTAGTAGAGGAAATTTATTACGTCGTTATTTATCAGTTCAATTACAACAAATCAAAGATCTGGATAAAGCTAACCTAAAACCAATGAGATTTGATCCAGATAAATTGGTACAAGATTTTGAAAGACAAAGAAGAGTCATTAATCAGTTCAATCATCGCTTTAGAGAACATCCAATTATTCAGGTGACTTATGAGCAAATGTGTAATGACTATGAAAATCAAACAACTAAGCTACAGGAATTTTTAGGAGTACCTTTGGTGACCGTAAAACCAGGAACAGGTAAGAGAAATAATCCACCAATTTCTGATTTTGTAACTAATTATGATGAGCTTAAGGACAAATTTGAACATACTGAATGGGCCAAATTTTTTGATGCTTAAGTGGTTAGACATCTTGCAGAACTCGATCACTAGACAACGTTATCTGTATTTTTATCTGCGTTTATCTGTGTTTATCTGTGGATAATATTCAAATCGATAAATTATGCAAGAAGTCTATTAGTTATAAGTTTTTAACTTGTTGCTTGCCATACTGGAAAAGTTTACAAGGGGCTATCTTCTGGGTTCAGCACTTATTATCTTCAAGTATTGAGGAAAGAGAAATAGGTGTTTATCCAGAAAATCACTTGTCCCTTATTTATATTTTTGTTTATTGATTAAAGTTAAATTTGAGGAATAATTACTAATGGTGGATAAAATAAATTCTCCCTTATTTGGGATTAATGTAGTTGGCTATGTGCGAGGTGAATTTGGTTTAGGAGAAAGTGCTCGCGCCCAAATTAGATCTATTAAGGCAGCTGATATTCCCCATGCAATTCGTAATATTGATTCTTCTAGTCATGGGAATGGAGATAATACATTTGCCGATGACTTTACAGAGGAGAATCCCTACGCAATTAATCTCTTAAACTTTAATGCCGAAGCGATGCCTGAGTTTTTGGATAACGTAGGACCAGAATATCTTAAGGGTAAATACAATATCGGTTATTGGGCTTGGGAATTGCCAACTTTTCCGAAAGAATGGGAATGGTTGTTTCAATATTATGACGAAATTTGGGTACCTAGTGGTTATTGCGCGGAGGCTTTATCGGTAGTTTCTCCTGTGCCAATTGTCAAAATCATGCATAGTATTAATCTTCCCGAACCAAGTTTAACTAGGAATGAGACGATCATTCCTGATAGTTTGGGTGGAGAAACTCATTTCCCCAAGGATAAGTTTATTTTCTTGTTTATGTTTGATTTTCATAGTACTACGGCGAGAAAGAATCCTTTGGGGGTTATTGAAGCTTTCAAACGAGCTTTTAGAAATACTAACCAAGATGTTACTTTGATGATTAAATTTTCTAATTCTAAACATTATCCTGAAGAATTAGAGTTATTGAAAAATGCTGTTAAGGGATATCCTTCGATTAAGTTTATTGATGCTCGTTTGCCGAAAGAAGTAGTTAATGCTTTATTTTACAATTGCGATTGCTATATCTCTTTACATCGTGCTGAAGGTTTTGGTTTAACAATGGCAGAGGCCATGTATTATGACAAACCAGTAATTGCTACTGGTTATTCTTCTAATATTGAATTTATGAATACAGGAAATAGTTTCCTAGTTAGTTATGATTTGGTACGAGTTGCCCAAGATAGTGGTTCTTACAAAAAAGGTAATATTTGGGCAAATCCTAATGTCGAACATGCAGCTGCTTTGATGCATTATGTGTTTAATAATTATGAATCAGCTAAGCATATTGGGCTGAGAGGATCTCGTGAGATGAAACATATGTTGAATCCTGCGACGATTGGAAAAAAAATCAAACATAGAGTAGAACATATTATGAGTAATCTGGTACTTTCTAGTCAGGCAACTAGCACTAATAAATTACAAGAAGAAGCCTGGAAAGAGACTGCTCAAAAATTACAGGAAGACAATAAAAAATTACAGTTAGAGAATCAACAATTACGAGCAAAACTAACAATTAAATAACAAGGATTATTTTTAGCGTTATGGTGCGTAACAGCACCCTACCAGCACCCTACTAATTATAGAGATGCAATATTTGCAATTTTCTTAAGCGATCGCAGACAATTATGTACTGTCTTTTTGATCAGAAGTTGAGAGCAGATCTATGGAACTAGATTTATGTAAGCAAGCAATAGCAAGTAATCCCGATGACTATGAAGCTTATTATCATCTGGGGAAAATTTTCGCTAAACAACAAAAATGGCATAAGGCAATTGTCGCTTATGAAAAAGTAATCGAGTTGCAAGGGGATTTTGCTGAGGTTTACCATGATTATGGCGATGCTTTAGTTAATTTAAAGCGTTGGCGCAAGGCTGTAATTGCTTACGAACAATCTATTGCTCTTAAGCCTGATTTTTCTTGGTCTTATCATAATTTAGGTACTGTATTCTTTAAGACAAAAAGAATACCTAAAGCTATTAATTATTATTCTCAAGCTTTAGCTATAGATCAGAATAACCCACAGTTTAATTATAGTTTAGGGCAAGCATTTAATTATCAAAAATCATGGTCAAAGGCAGCTATTTATTACCAAAATGCTATTGATTTAGGTCTAGATGAATGGCAAATTTATCATGAATATGGTGATATTTTACTTAATTTAGAAAGTTACGATAAGGCGATCTCGAACTATAAAAAAGCTATTGAACTCAATGAAAGTTCTGCTTGGTCCTATCATAATTTAGGCGTTGCTTTATTTAATTTAGCATTATTTACTGAATCAGTTACCTTTTTTGAGCAAGCTATTGCTATTGATGCGAAT
>JBCCYD010000561.1:0-3812 GCA_039190385.1 Cyanobacteria bacterium P01_F01_bin.143
ATTGTTTTAACTATAGATAATTATTAAATTGTTTAAATTAGAAATATTAAAAGATATTATTCATATTTCAAGCAACTGTTGTATCACTTGACTTAACGTTTGTTTAACGACTTGTGGTTCATAAGATGAGATCGCGTGTTGACTATTACTCGCCAACTGATGCCATAACTTCTCGTCCTGATAAAGACGAATAATTTGTGCAGCAAACTTTTGTGCTGTATTCACTTCTAAAACATGAGTTTCGTTCACTAGACTCATGCCTTCTGTACCAACGCTAGTAGAAACAATTGGTAAACTATATTCCAAACTCTGCCCAATTTTGCCCTTCATTCCCGCGCCAAATCTTAAGGGGGCAACAAACACTCGATGAGCAAGAAAATAGGTTGTTACATCTGCTATATAGCCAGGTACTGCAACTCTTTGATCTTTGGCTAAGGCTTTAACTTCCTCTGTGGGATTACTTCCCAATAAAGTCACAGTCAATTCTGGTAACTTTTCCCATACCAAAGGCATAATCTCCTGACAAAGCCAGTTTACAGCATCAAGATTAGGTGGATGATCATAGCTACCGATAAAGAGCAATCCTTTCCTGCCCTCAAAACTCGGCTGTTCCCCAGTATAGGGCAAATGTAAATTAGGAATCACCACTAGATTCTCAACCTTTTGCTGTTGCAGAATATCCTGTTCTACAGAAGAAATTGTAACTGTCACATCAGCTTCGTGGGAGGCTTGCAGTTCTAGTGATTGCATTCTTATCCATTGTCTAGTTTCCTCCAAACTGCTAGAATCAGGTGACAATTCTTGACGACGCTTCAATCTCAGATAATGCAAGTCAATAGTGTCATAGACAAGTTTTATCTGCTCGTGCTGACGAATCAAAGTAGCATATTTTTCGTAATTATCGGGATGACATATCCAGGCGATATCCACAAAGTCTAGGCGCTCTTGAATTTGTTCTAGAATAGCTGTGCCATAACCTTGCTGGGTATAGATTGCCTCAATCTGCAAATCGTGAAGCATAGCCACATAAGGTTCTTCTTTGACACCATTATCTGCGACAAAAATCACATGATAGTTCAACTCCCGAAATATCTTCAGCAATTGAAAAATTCTTCTAGAACCAGAATCTTTGTCATAGCAAGGCATGTAGCTATCTATCACGAGAATAGTTGGGCTTCCTTGGTATTTACGGGCAGCTTTGGTAATATTTTCGTTATTAATGCCTGGATTTGGAAAATATTGCTCATTTCCTAGCTGTTGTTGCCATTTTTGCTTAAATTTTCGAGCATTAACGATTTGGTATTGTTTAACTCCACTATCAGTGCTCGTTCCAGAGCTAATGCCTTCATGATGAATAACTTCTGAGCTGGGTTGATAAATGACTTTTAAGCCTAATTGATGGCGAATTGCAAAGCAAAGGTCAGTATCTTCATAATAAGCAGGTGCCAAACTTCGATCAAAGCCACCTAAAGAATCAAAGACTTCTTTTCTGACCATCAGGCTAGCTCCAGAGCAATAATCCACTTCTCGGAGATAGTTATATGTAGGATCGAAAGGATTGGCTTTTCTGCCATAATTCCAGCCTGACCCATCCTGCCAAATAATTCCTCCCGCTTCTTGCAAAGAACCTTCTGGATAAATGAGCTTCGAGCCTACTGCCCCAACTTGAGGATCCCCTTGGAGAACTTCTAGTAAACTTTCAATCGCCCTGGGACAAATTTCCGTATCGTTATTGAGAAAATAGAGATGTTCTCCTTTGGCAATCTCCGCACCTTTGTTACAAGAATGAATAAATCCGAGGTTTTGTGAATTGTTAATTAGAGTAATTCCTCTTACTTGATTGAGAACTTCAGAAGATTGATCTTCGGAACAATCGTTAATTACAATTACCTCGACTAAAGTGTCTTGCCCAATATTCTCAGTTAAGGCAACCAGACATTGGAGAGTATATTTTATTTGATTATAAACAGGAATAATAATTGATATTACAGGGAAATCACTATGAGGGAGAGTTAAATTGACATCAATTATCAACTCATCAGCAACTCTTGTTACCTGCTCTTCTTGATTATTAGCTGTGACTTCAAGCTTTTCAACCGCGTTGCTTTGACATAACAATGCATAATCTAATTTTTGGGCTAGCTCGGGTAAATCAGCTTGAATTTGCTGCGCAGTTTTATAGGCAGCGATCGCTTTTTGCCATTGTTTGACTTGAACCCAGGCATCCCCCAGATTGCAATGTGCCGCTGCATAATCTGCTTTTAGAGCGATCGCTTTTTGAATTGCCGCGATCGCCAACTTCGGCTTATTAATCCGCAGCAACATATAGCCTAAATCATTATAGGTCCAAGGATGGTCTGGCTTTAACTTTAGGGCTTGTTGATAGACATTAATGGCTTCGGGCCAAAGTTGCTGGTAACTCAAGGACCCGCCTAGATTATAAAGAGCTTGCCAATAGTCCGGTTTAAGATTAATTGCCTGTTTATAGCAATTTGTCGCCTGCGCCCATTGTTGTTGTTGGGAATAAGACAATCCTAGATAAAAATATAATTGAGGGTTCTGCGGATCATACTTAATTCCCTCTTGAAAGCAAATCTGTGCTTGTTTTGCCTCGCCTGCTTTGTTTAAGGCATGACCTAATTTTAGACGAGCAACTACTAATTTAGAATTGTCTACTAGGGCTTGTTTATAGTGAATGATTGCCGCTTGCCATTGCCGTTCTTTGCTGTAGGAATCGCCTATCTTAATCTGATGTTCAGCAGAATTGGCTGTAAGAGGAATTTGGGTTTTTGGTTGAGCCGCTACTTGATACGTTTTAGTTGCCGGATTTAATCTAGGATTGTCAGTTTGTCCTGTTAATTGTAATTGTTTTCTTTTCGTGGCGAAAGGAGACGAGGAGTCTGAGACATTTAAGGTAGACTGCTTTTCTAGAGACTTACCTAAATTTTGCTGCACCCTAATTAGTTGTTGATGAACTACGGGTAAATCTGCTTTAAGCTCTAAGGCTCTCTCATAATATGCAGCAGCTGTCTGCCATTTCCTTTGTTGAGCATAGAGAGTTCCCAAGTTGGCATAGACTTCGGGAAAATCTGGTTTAATCTTGATTGCTTCGCTATAGTAACCTATCGCTAGAGGGTATCTTTGTAATCTTTGAGATATATCTCCTAATAATTTATATGCTTCTACTAGTTGAGGATTTATTTTAAGTGCTGTTTTACAAGCAAGAATGGCTTCGGGATATTGCTTTGCAGCTCGATAGTTGATCCCTTGTTCGAGAAAAATCTCGGCTATATTCGGTTCTCTTTTCTTCTTGGCCAAAGACTTTTTCGCCCAGAACACAGACTTCCAAAGTTTCGAGATCCTGCTAGAAAATTTTTTGAATTGATTCAATACCCCTTTTTCTGCAACATCAGTTTTGGAAGTGTTTGAGCTTTTCTGTAGTTCCAAGTTGACTTCATTATTTTTTTCTAACCATTGAAGTTCTTTGCGATAATTAAATGCTCGTTTAAGGTCAATTTTCTCATTATCAACTTCCGCACTACCCTCAATGCGATAAATTGTGGAAGAGTCTTGGAGCTTATCTATAGAAGAGTAACAATTTTCTAACTCTTTATTAGACAATTTATCCTTACTATTATTTCGATTTGACATCTCTTGAAAATCAAAATTAGTATACTTCATCTTCACAAATTATCCTTTAAGAGCTATATCGTCATAATCAGAACCCAATCAAGCAAACTTTAAATTAAAATTAAATCAACGAATTTAGCACAATTTCGTACAAATTTATTAGTTAATTAATAAAATAAATC
>JBCCYD010000562.1:0-3812 GCA_039190385.1 Cyanobacteria bacterium P01_F01_bin.143
CATGAAATAACTTCAGCTTCTAGACTTGGAAACTTCAAATAAAGAACTAAAACTTTTTGTCTTTTGGTCATTTAGTTTTCTTTAAAATAATTGTTTATTAATTCCTTTGGTGGATCATATGCTTTAATTTCATTCAGCATAAGATTTTTATATTTGTTTATATAACTTAACTTTAACTATATTATTAATTGTTATCAACGAGGAATGAATCAGTTGATAAATGTAGTTTTGCCTCAAATCTTAAAACAGTATAAAATTTGTCGAATAATTGCCCAAGATGAACTAGGTAGAATCTTGTGATACTAAGGATTTTCAATAATTACAATTCTAGGGAAAGATTGGTATTCTTTTTTACAACAACTGGGGATCAATAAATGTTAGTTTAATTAGAGCAATAGTAAACTAAGTTTTAAACCGCTTCGATAAAAATTATGTCTCAGATCCTCGACTCTTTACCATATGGAGAAAATGACAGCATTTTATGCTGTTATGTAAATGCCACTAGCGAAATTCAAATAGCTCGAATCACCAATATTCCCAATTGGTATTTTGAAAGGGTTGTTTTTCCTGGGCAGAGATTAGTATTTGAAGCAATCTCGACAGCTCAGCTGGAAATACATACCGGGATGATGGCAAGTGCAATTTTGTCTGATACGATCCCTTGTACTCGTCTTAGTATTAATCCACCCCAAATTACTGAAGTAAAAGAAACTAAAGTAGCGGTTAAGGAGAAAATCAAACAGAATGATCCCATCAAGAACAAAAATGAATTTGATCCGACTTCTGGGTCAGTGAAAGTTGCAGTTCAAGTTTAGAAAAATAAATACTTTTAAATATTAATTCTCAATTTAAGAAAATTTTAGGCTATCAATTTTTGGTAGCCTTATTTATTGGGAGACAATATTGAATTGGATAAAATATTTTGTTGGGAACTGATTTTAATTTACCTTCATTTCTTTGGTTGTGGAAAATCGCTGCTTGGTCTATGGGTTTTGCGATCGCGGGATATCTACTATTATTTCTCTCGGGATCAACCATTCTCTACAGTCGCGTTATGCGATCGCGCCGTCCAATGTGGCTAAGACCAGTACATATGATTATCGGTGGCATTACGGTCTTACTAGTTTTGCTTTTATTATTTATTGGTTTAATTGGTACTGTAGGTCATTATGGTAGCCTAGGGCATTCAAGCCATTTGATAGCGGGATTACTAGTAGTCTTTCTGATGCTCCTATCTGGTTGGAGCTCTCTGCAAATTAGTCCGAAAAGACCTTGGGCGCGAAATCTTCATTTGGGCACTAATATCATATTGTTAGGGGGATTTATTTTTGTTTCCATTACGGGTTGGGATGTTGTACAAAAATATTTACCTTGAAATAAGTTCAATAACACATAGTGATCTTAATCAATGACATCCAATACTTATCTCAATACAGTAATAATACGTAAGTGTTCTAGTTTATTTTACTGAGAAAATGATTAAGTATTTAGCGATCGCGATCGCCATGCCATTATGTTTGTCATTTCCGATCCGAGGAAATGCGGAGATCCCAGAATTTAATTTGGTAAAGCAAAAAGCGATCGCCAGCAAGGAGAAGAATATGAAGCAATATCTAATGGAATTAACCATATTGCAAATTGAAGAGTATGAGAAACATATCAGCAGCAAAGGATATGGGCGAAAATCTTTTCTAGAAGATTTGAATGAGGTGGAGCAAGCACTTGATATAGCAATTAATAATTGTGACTACGACACAATAGCGACTTTTAACGCTTTAGTTGATGCGAGGAAAAGTTGTGATAAATATACAGCAAAGTACGAGCTGTTAGTTAACAGGGTAAAAGCAAACATAGCTAAGAATTAAATTTGCTTTTGAGATAACGAAGGCCAAAAAAACTAACAACCAAGACAATGCCCAGATTTGGGGCAACTCCAAAGGGAACAGCAGTGGGAGTGATCGAACCGCTATCAAAACTGGGAGTCCCATTATCCGTGAAAAAGATTTGGTAGTTTATATTGTCTAAAGAATCCGGAGACTCTAGTTGAATCACCTGATTAAGTGTTATTGCCCCGCTAGTATTGGTATTAACTGAGAAATTGGCGGAAGTCGTATCAAATCCGACTAGGTCGTAAGGATTTGATGCAGTAGCAATAGTAACTCCTGATAAATTTGTCAGAATTAATTGATCTCCAACCTCAAGACTGTCATCACTGTCGAGCGTAACGGTAAATAAATAGTCGTCGCCAACATTACTGTCGAGGTTGAAGTCTAAGGAAAGAGCTGTTCTAGAAGATATCAAAGAACTTGCTAGAGTCAGACTGGTGAAGGCGAATAAAGAGAAAAGTCGATTAAGTTTAGTCATGTTAGTTATTTCGGGAATTAAGTCAATTGAACTGATGCATACTTGTTTTACAAAAAAGAGTTAGACAAAGTCCGTGCTGGTAATATTTGTCTCATCGATGCCAATGAGGGTAACGAGTAAATCACTAGTACTGGTTTGCCTAATCTCGCTTCCTGTCTCTAAAAGATTGTTAGTGATCGTCAGATCAGCAAAAGTTAAACCCGCAGCCAGGCTAATCAGATCTATACCATCTTCAAAATCGTAGATGATATTACCTGTATCGCCAGGACGAACCACAAAGATATCAGCATCGGCACCACCAATCATGCGATCGCTATTCGTACCACCATCAAGAAGGTCATCCCCAGCTCCACCGTTCAGGGAATCGATACCAGCACCACCTAGAAGGGTATCATTCCCCGCATCACCTAAGAGAACATCATCTCCATTTCCGCCAAATATATTGTCTGCATCATCACCACCTTTAAGGAAATCATCATCATTCCCGCCATCAATTTCATCTATCCCCGCATCACCAAAGAGACGATCTTTACCATTGTCCCCGTTCACATCATCATTGCCTGCACCACCACGGGCAATATCATGACCTGCACCACTATCAATGCGATCGCCTGAGCTAGTACCATTAAGGTTATTATCTCCAGTAGGAGTGCTATCAATAATGCTGTTGAAGTTAGCCCGACCAAAGACCACATAGCTTTCCCCTGCATCATTCTGTCCATTGGGATCAGCCAATCTGGCACCAATAATTAGGTCATCAATGCCATCCCCATTAACATCTCCCGCACTGCTTACTGAAAAGCCTGACCAGTCATCAGCATTAATCCCGTTGAGAACAAAACCATTATTACCGTCGAGACTAGACAATTCGAGACTGCTGCCAAATCCTGTATTGTGACCAAAGACCACATAACTTTCTCCACTCTCAGAGCCATTAGGGTCAGCATTTCTAGCACCAATAATTATGTCATCGATGCCATCCCCATTAACATCTCCTGCACTGCTAACCGACCAACCTGAGAAGTCACTAGAATCAATCCCGTTGAGAACAAAACCATTACTCCCGTCGAGACTAGATAATTCGAGACTACTACCAAATCCTGTATTGTTGCCAAAGATCACATAACTTTCTCCACTCCCAGAGCCATTAGGGTCAGCATTTCTAGCACCGATAATTATGTCATCGATACCATCCCCATTAACATCTCCCGCACTGCTCACCGACCAACCTGAGAAATCATTTTCCGCAATCCCGTTGAGCACAAAACCATTACTACCATCGAGACTAGATAATTCAAGACTACTACCAAATCCTGTATTGCTGCCAAAGATCACATAACTTTCTCCACTCTCAGAGCCATTAGGGTCAGCATTTCTAGCACTAATAATTATGTCATCGATACCATCCCCATTAACATCTCCCGCACTGCTCACCGACCAACCTGAGA
>JBCCYD010000563.1:0-3793 GCA_039190385.1 Cyanobacteria bacterium P01_F01_bin.143
ATATATGGTCAACTACAAAAAAAAGGAGGAAACGGCTATTGAATCAAGAAAAAACTAGCTTAAATATGATTATAGTGAATTATCTATACCTTGATCTGGGTTTAGTTATTCATTAATAATCATATTTAAGCTAGTTTTTTCTTGATTCAATAGCCGTTTCCTCCTTTTTTTTGTAGTTGACCATATATAAGCTTCTTATTTTTAAATCAAATTTATTCTAGGCAATAAAACTACTCTTAATCTAGAGAATTTTATATTTTTGGTAATTATAGCGAATTAAATAAATGCCGTATTTATAACTTAAATTATGATTTCTCAAAAATATTATTTTCCCAATCACTGAACAACGAAAACGATTTAACGAACAGGCAATTCAACAAGGACAGAATAATTAAAGCAAATTTTGTTCCTTCAGTTCGGCTTTCAATTTTTCTAATAAATCTAATTGTAACGCACAAAGAGGAGAACGCAAACTTCCCACCTGCCAACCTTGTAAATTAAGAGCTGTTTTAATAGGAATTGGATTGGTAGTCGCAAACAAAATTTTAAACAAAGAAAATAACTTTAACTGAATTTTTGTTGCCAATTCATTGTTGCCAGCCTTAAAAGCTTGAATCATTTGCTGCATTGGGTTTCCGACAATATGGGAAGCTACACTAACGACACCGACTGCACCTACGGTTAACATGGGTAAGGTTAGCGCATCCTCTCCTGAATAGATAGCAAATGATGGGTCAGTTAAACGACGAATTTGGCAAGTTTGCTCTAAATCTCCACTAGCTTCTTTAATTGCGACGACATTATCAATTTCTGATAGTTTCGCCACTGTGGTTGCTTCTAGGTTGCGACTAGTTCTGCCTGGGACATTGTAAAGCATGATTGGAATGTCAGGACAGGCATCAGCGATCGCTTTAAAATGTTGATAAAGACCTTCTTGGGGTGGTTTATTGTAATAGGGCACAACTTGCAGAGAACCGTCTAGTCCTAACTTTTCAGCTTTTTTCGTCGCCGCGATCGCCTCTTGAGTGGAATTGGAACCTGTCCCGGCGATAATTTTGCCTTTATTGGCGATCGCGCCTTTGACAACTTGAAATAATTGATATTCTTCGTCCCAAGTCAAACTCGGAGATTCTCCCGTCGTGCCGCAGATTACCAAGCCATCATTACCATTTTCGAGCAAATGTACCGCTAATTTTTCAGCTACCGCATAGTTAACGCTACCATCATCAGCAAAAGGAGTTACCATTGCTGCGATTACTTTTCCAAAAGGTTCGTTACTCATTAAGTTATCTCTTGAGGTTTATTCTAAACTGCGGCAGCAGAGGCGGTCACTTTCAGCAAATCTTTTTCTAACAATAATTCGGCAATTTGAATCGCGTTCAAGGCTGCTCCTTTGCGAATCTGATCTCCACAAAGCCATAATTCTAAACCACTAGGATGGGAAATATCTTGACGAATGCGCCCGACTAAAACATCATCTTCTCCTGTAGCATCGATCGGCATCGGGAAATAGTTCTGCTCCCAATCTTCGACTAATTTTACCCCGTCAGCGGCACTAATAAGTTCTTTAGCTTTTTCAACGGAAAAAGGTTGGTCAAATTCTAGGTTAATAGCCTCAGAATGGGCTCTCAACACAGGTACCCTAACGCAAGTTGCCGTAACCCGCAATTCAGGTGTATTGAAAATCTTTCTGGTTTCATTCACCATTTTCATCTCTTCTTGACAATAGCCATTAGCACCTAAAGGCGAATTGTGAGGAAATAGATTAAAGGCCAAAGGATAAGGCAAGATTTCTGGTTGGGGAGTTTTCCCGTCAAGGATTTCTCTCGCTTGGGTTTCCACTTCTGCCATAGCTCGGGCACCAGCACCAGAAGCTGATTGATAGGTTGAGACGACTACTCGCTTAATGGGTTGAACTTGATGAAGAGGATAAATAGCTACTCCCATTAAAATAGTAGTGCAATTGGGATTGGCAATAATTCCTTGGTGGTTAGCTGCGGCTTCGGGATTAATCTCTGGAACAACTAAAGGTACATGCCCATTCATGCGGAAAGCGCTGGAATTATCGATGACCACGGCTCCTGCGGCAACTGCGGCGGCGGCATATTTCTTAGAAGTCGAGCCACCAGCGGAAGCGAGAACAATATCAATGCCCGCAAAAGATTCTTCGCTGACCGCTTCTACGGTTAGTTCTTGTCCAGAGAATTTGATCTTACTGCCCGCCGAACGAGGAGAAGCCAATAATTTTAGATTTTTGATTGGAAAATTACGACTTTCCAGCAATGCTAGCAGTTCTTGTCCGACTGCTCCTGTTGCGCCTAAGATAGCGACGTTAATTCCACCAGACAAAGTATCAGAACCTCCAAAATGCGATCGCGGTTTTATTGAATAGTAAATGGTAACTTCACATCTTATCAAATTTCTTGGATTTAAAATCTCGCCGTTTTCAGCAATAAGAAAATAGAGTCAAATGGGTACTTTAATAATAAGAAGTTAACCTATTACTGATCTTTTCTATGAATAATGAGTCTGGGGAGAACAAGGCCAAAGAAATACTAGGAGAAAAGTATGAAATTCAACGTCGCTTAGCCAATAAAGGCGGAAGAAAAACTTTATTAGCTCGCGATATTACCAATGAAAAGCTAGTAGTAATCAAACTATTGACTTTTGGTAATGATGTGACTTGGGAAGATTTAAAATTATTTGAAAGAGAAGCCGAAACTCTAAAATTAATCTCTCATGATTCTATTCCGAGTTACATAGATTATTTTGAGCTGGAGCTAGAACATAACAAAGGATTTGCTTTAGTTCAAGCTTATATTGATGCACTTTCCATTGAAGAACAAGTCCAAGCAGGACGAAGTTTTTCCGAAGCAGAAGTAAAAGAGTTGGCGATCGCGCTCTTAAAGATCCTCAATTATCTACACAGTCTTCAACCATCGATCATTCACCGTGATACTAAACCAAGCAATATACTCCTGGGAGAGCGTTCTGGCAATAGTGTCGGTGATGTTTATTTAGTAGATTTTGGTTCAGTACAAAATTTAGCAACCAAAAGAGGTGGCACGATTACCGTCGTCGGAACCTATGGTTATATGCCCCCAGAACAGTTTGGCGGCCGAGCCAAATGTACATCGGATTTATACAGTTTAGGAGCAACTTTAATTTATTTAGTAACAGGGCAACATCCAGCCGATCTACCCGAAAATGATTTAAAAATTGAATTTGAGCAATTAGTCAATCTCAGTCCAGGTTTAATTAATTGGCTCAAAAATATGATTGAGCCTAGTTTAAGCAAACGCTATAGAATTGCCAAAATAGCATTGCAAGAATTAGAGGAATGTCATTTATTCAATGAGCAAAATGTTCAACATAAGCAAGCCAAAATACAAAATATTAATCAGCCTCCCAATAGCAAAATTTTGTTGAGAAAAAATAAGAAGGAGATTCGAGTAAGTATTCCTCCTGTGGGTTTGTTGTCAATAAATACTGGCACCAACTTATTAATTTTTTCTCTTGCAATGTTATTTGTCCCTATTTTACCTCGTTTTTTTAAAAATACTTCCCATAATCAAGCAGCCTTGGAAAATATGGGAACAGATTACCTGGTCTGGATTCTGAAACTAATTGGACAAGGATTTACCTTGGGGGTTATTGCTGTAATCACTTTTTTTCTAATTAAATTTTGTTTGGGAGTATTTGGCTCAATGCGATTACGCATCACTTCCCAACGAATATATCTAATCTATGAATTATTTGGTGTTAAGCGTCATAGTCCAATGCCAAGTTTACG
>JBCCYD010000564.1:0-3779 GCA_039190385.1 Cyanobacteria bacterium P01_F01_bin.143
AGTAAAACGCTGTACTACTCTGATGACAATGAATGAAGAAATCAAGAATTTAACTAACTACCATTGGTTAGCCCATAACTAATTTCATAAGAGTTATATCTAAATCGGATTTAGTATCACTGGGGAATTGCGTTTTGTCAGAAAGGAACTCGCTCAATTGGAGAAATTATTCGTAGTTTAATTTTGATTTATGAGGTGTTTACTCCTGAAGATATGAAAAACACAGTGGAGTACCTGTGAAAATTGCTAATTTGAAGCTAAATTTCAGTCTTTTTAAGTGCGATCGCAAAGGAAATATCTAAAAAATATTCAGTCATTATGAAAATTCTAAGATTGACGTATAACGTTACACGTCATGGCGATCGCTGATATTATAGTACCACTATACTTGCTTTTGAGGCTGAGAATCAACGCGATCCATTTAAAACAGTAACTTCCTCGTTAAGTTTCTCCCCGAGTTTATCTTCCGCCACATCTAAATCGTAATCCATTTGCAATCCCAACCAAAAACGAGGCGACATATCAAAGTATCGGGCTAGACGAAGAGCTGTATCTGCGGTAATTCGTCGCTTGCCATGAACAATCTCATTAATTCTTCGTGCAGGCACTCTCATTGCAAGAGCTAATTGATTTTGACTTAGGTTCATTGGTTTCAAAAATTCTTCTAAAAGCACTTCACCAGGATGAATAGGTTTCAGTTTATCTTCATTCATTTTTTCTCTCTCTCAATGATAATCAACCAATTCTACGTTTAAGGCATTTCCGTCTTTCCAGTCAAAGCATACTCGCCATTGATCGTTGACGCGAATACTATATTGTCCTTCTCGATCTCCTTTAAGACGTTCTAACCTATTAGCTGGCGGAACACGAAGATCTTGAATGGTTTCTGCTCGGTTTAGCATACGCAACTTTCTTAATGCTACCTGCTGAATATTTGATGGCAATTTACGAGAACCTTGCCGATTAAAGATTTTTTGAGTTTCTTTATCTTTAAATGTTCGAATCACACTTAATTATGTCACATTCGACTTATAGTCTATAACGTTATACGTTAAACGTCAAAAGTACAAAAATTTTAGGCAAAAAGGTATAAATTAAAATTATCTGATCGGTGACAGAAGATAGCGCGATCGCGAAAGATGTATCTAAAAAATATTCAGTCATTATCAGAAAGAGTTTTCCCATACAAATATTGATCAACTTTTTCTGACCAATCTGGCTCTCCCTGTAACTTTAAAGACTGAGCTGTTTTAAGAAAACTTTTAGTTGGTTGTACTTCATTAGGTAGGATTTTCTCTACTACAATTCGCACCCTCGTACCAATAGCTAGGTTTAAGGGTTCTTCTAGTTGTAGAGCTGTACCATCAAATGTGGCTTCAAGTTCTTGGTTCATTTAAACTCTAGAGGTTAGGAATTGTTTTCAGTATAGTTCAAAATATCAGGCTACTTTCGTGATTATTTTTGTTCTTTTGACAGCCTGTTCGTGATCGCTGATCAATGATTGAATCTAACGCGATCGCTCTGAAATATTAACCATAGAAAATGAAGCTTTTACTGTGTCAGAGTTGAAATTACTCGTCTTGCTGCGATCGCCACAACGCTCTTCATTGGAATTAGTCAATATCGGCAACCTCTAACTCAATGCGCTCAAACGTCTGCAAGTGATATCAAAGCGTAAATTGCTCACTATAATGTAGGTATAGGTACGTTACTAAAATTCAGGTTAAAGCAAACGATGCAAACCATGACGAATCGAGAATTTAATCAGGACGTGAGTAAAGCAAAACGAGCAGCGGAACAGGGTCCAGTGTTCATTACTGATCGTGGAACTCCAGCCCATGTTTTATTGACTATTGAAGAATATCATAAATTGATTGGTTCTACTCGCAGTGTTGCAGATCTCTTGTCAATGCCAGAATCTGCTGAAATTGAGTTTGAACCTACACGAACTCAAAACGTCAGTAGATCACAAAGTCACGAAACAATGAGGGTTTCAGCCGACGCGATCAATTTGTTGACTTCTAATTCGCGATCGCGAATTAGAAGAGAGGTCGCTTGAAAAGCTGATACACTCTAGTTTCTATCCATAGGGGATATCGGCTGAAAACCTCATTCTGTAAATCTTCTAGAAAAGTTTGTGATCTACTGAACGTAGTTTCTCGTGTTCACGATTTATCCTAATAGATCTGTCCTAAAATAAGCAACACGATATAAACCAATACAAGTGTTTGAAAATATTCAAGCGCAGCTTTTGATGTAGCTGCATCTCCGTATAGAGATACTTTTAAAATAGCTTCCTGAAATCGTGGGAAACCAGGTTCCCCTTCATTCATGACATTTTGCAAAGAAAGTAATAGTTCTTCATATACCTTTGCCTGGATAGTTCGTTGCTCTTTACGCTCAACAAACTCCCTTCGGGCTTCATTATTAAAGTGAGTAAATATTTGAGGTATTAACGAACCTACAAGAGCTGATATTGCCGCAATAACCGCTATCAGAATTTTATCATTCATACATTAAATCCCTATATTCTCTAAACTCCTAAAAAGGTGATCTCGCGATTAACCAATGGATTATATTGGAAATAGCCTCTATAAAAATTGTAGTTTATCAAAATGAAATTCTTAGAAGCACCCTTTTAAGGGCAAATAATACAGAAGAAATCAGGATTTTGTAGAGGTTATGCTCGTATTCGTAATACCAGAATTCCAGTTTAGACAATCGTTTCATTACGCCAACAGGGAGCAACGTAATAAGAACTACTACATAATTATCTAAATTTAACTTTAGATGATTTAACTAAATGTATGGGATTATCCTCATAGCTATAAATCAGAAATAAACAATATTATTGCCTCAATTGATGAAAAATCATAGCTATTACTCGAATGAAAATTTTGCTTTGGATCTGGTTTACGAGCTAAGAAATATAGGATATTTGGCAAAAGACTATAATTGAAAGGGTAAATAAATTAAGGAATATCAAAAAATTTACTAAATACTAAATTAATAAAATTTTTTTTGAAAACTTATCTAAGTCTTCCTGAGAAATTCTTTCCATCGTATGGAGTGCATAGATAGACTTAATAGGATTATAAAGAGTGCTTCCGTAAAATATTTCTTTAATAGTTCCTAAAAGTCCAGTTTGTGTCTTCAGTGATTGTTGGTAAAAAGCGAGGGCTTTTTGAGCGTCATGAATAGCTTGCATTATGATTTTTTTATCATCTCCTAAATATTTATGACACATCGCTATAAGGCAGCATACCTGTGTATCCTTCAGAGCAGCAATCCCTGCATCAGCAATTAACAGATTAGATAAAATTTTTGAATTCCAGGTTCTATTTAATGAAATATGAGTTATTTCAAGACAACTTAACACTCTATTAACAGCTTCTCTTGGGTCAGAAGAGAATTCAATTTTCTTAATAACATCTTCAGCTGCTGAGAGATGAACACTACCAATAGCATTTAAAGCTACTTGGAAGCTACCTCCCGAAATAAAACTAAAAACTTTTTTGGAAGTACCAATATATGGCAGCAGATTATCTATAAATGACATGGAGCTAGATTTTACTTTACTGTTTTAAATGCCAAATCTGATTGAGAGATTTATTTTTAAACAAGGACAATATAAATAGTAACGCGAATTTGATCACACATTGTCAAAGCAAGAATTCTTAATTTTCTGTGATTCTCATAAAATCAAATTGGATAATTATTAATTATGTTTAGGTGTTTAGTATTAGTTTTTATCAGAACAATCAATATAATACTTATGG
>JBCCYD010000565.1:0-3768 GCA_039190385.1 Cyanobacteria bacterium P01_F01_bin.143
AATATACAACCGACTATTCTACAGCGATCAATATTATGAAAAACATCAAGAAACAATTACCTATATTACTAGCCTTAATCTCAGCAGCTTTATTTGGCTCGGCAACTCCTGCTAGCAAAATATTACTAGATTCTTTTTCCCCGATTCAGCTAGCTGGATTACTTTACTTAGGGGCGGCAATCGGAGTCATACCTCTGTTAGTTAAAGATAAAGATATCAAGCTTCCTACGCAGCTATCAACTAAAAATCGTTGGTATCTTTTGGGGGCAATTGTTTTTGGGGGCATTATAGCTCCGGTATTTCTGTTATTAGGACTTCGATTTGCTTCTGCTGCTTCTGTTTCTTTGTGGTTAAATTTAGAATTAGTAGCGACGGCAATTTTGGGTTATTGTTTTTTTCAAGACAATTTAGGACTTATTGGCTGGATCGGTGTGGGAGGCTGTATTCTAGCTGCGGTTTTGCTCTCTGTAGGCGAAGGAGTAGCAGGAATTGAAGCTGGCTTACTTGTAACTATTGCCTGCATTGCTTGGGGTTTAGATAATCATTTTACGGCACTAATTGATGGTATTAGTCCGACTCAAAGTACCTTTTACAAAGGAACAGTAGCTGGAAGTCTCAACCTCTTACTAGGTATATTAATTGAGCCATCTACTACTTCTCCTGGAAATATCTTCATCGCCTTAGGTATCGGAATTTTAGCCTATGGAATCAGTATAGTTCTCTATATAACTTCAGCCCAGAGTTTGGGTGCAACTCGCTCTCAGATGCTTTTTTCCTCGGCTCCTTTCTTTGGTATTCTTTTTTCAGCTTTGATTTTGAGAGAAGAAATTATTCTGTTGCAAATGATAGCCTTGTTACTGAAAATATTTTCTTTATTCGCTCTGTTTCAAGATCAACATAGCCATAAACATCGTCATCTAGAGATTGCTCACCAACACCAGCACAATCATAGTGATGGGCATCACAGCCATGACCATACTGAGTTTTCGACTTCACTAGTACATTCTCACTGGCACGATCATCAAAGAATTTTGCATACTCACTTTCACATACCAGATATTCATCATCGTCACCAACATCACAGCTTTTCTGACCAGGAGAGCGATCGCGATATTTCATCGACTCAAGTTTCCCAAAAAGACAAAGACCATTAATTTGATACAGCATCTATTTGTAGATGAAGAATGCGGCCAGAGTTTTGGAAAATTGGAACCAAAATGAAGGTAAGATAGCGTGCCCAAAGGGGAAGGCGATCGCGGTAATTAGCAAACTGAGCTAGGTAGTAGACTTCATCCTTGAGTGTGATTCCCGATGTCCACCCTTCCAATTCTCTAGAATCGTTAATACCCCATTGAAACTTAGCGTTAGTTTTCGATACGGTATCATGTCCCTGGGAATTTCCCGCAGTTTTACGATCTAACACATCAAGAATTATTTCCGCTGGAGCCAATCGAGCTTTAATCTCTCGTATAATCTCGCGGTTATCTGCTTCGTTTAAATAGGGCATCACCCCCTCCATGATTATCATCAAGGGCTGGTCTGGTACACGCTTAATCTGTTCTATCCAAGTAAAATCCAAAATTGATTGGGCAATAAATTGATAGCGGCTATTTTCTTCAAATAACTGGCGACGCAATTCGATAACTTCGGGAAAATCGACTTCATACCAATTAATCTTGCCGTTATCTACTCTCGTAAATCGAGTACACAAGCCCGATCCGAGGTTAACGATAGTGGCATTAGGGTAAGTGTGGATGAAATCTTTGACAATGCGATCGCATTCTTTAGCGCGGATAACACAACCAAGTTGACTACCCCATCCTTGCGAGTATTTGGCAAAATCGTAATCGACCCGTGTAGCAATTTCGACTGCCTTCGGATCGCTGAGAATAGGCAACGGACGCTGCGTTTCCGTAAAACGGGCATACAGGGTAATCATTAGGGTTTCTGGCACTCCTGTAAGCCTAGCTGTAGAAATTTGTGTAGTCATAAGCATTAAGAGCAAGTTGGTGAAGTAAAGGATTTCTCGCTTTGCCCAATGGAATACCGAGTCATGATACCTTTGCTTGAGTATTTGCCCGTCTTAATCCAGAGCAATTACAAGAAAGCTTTCTGAGTTGGGTTAGGGCAGTCAGTCGAGTGAGTGAGAAGTGATTGCCATCAATTTTAACTTGACAGACCAATACCTAGCTGAAAGTGATCCACCGTAGTCCAAATCCAAACCTTATTTTTCTTTCTACCAACAAAGGTTTATGATATTGCGTCAGGAGTTTGACAAGTATTCATAATAATTGAAATATAACTTAATATAAGTATATACGAACAAGTTTTATTATCTTTGTAAATATTGAATTTACTGTAGGATAATGAGTGATTTTAAGAGAAGTTTAGCTGTTGTTATCGGGATAAATGATTATCAAAATGGAATTGCTCCTTTACAAACGGCAGTTCCAGATGCCAAGGCGATCGCGAAAATTCTCAAAAATCAATATAATTATGAATTGATTCATCCTGAATTAAACTCTGGAGTAATCACTAATCAATTTGCTACCAAAGAACATCTCAAAACTCTTCTAACAGATGTTCTGCCTAATAAGATAAAACCTACAGAGCGCGATCGCTTATTATTTTATTTTGCAGGGCATGGAATTGCTCGCAATAGTGACGATCAACCTCAAGGTTTCCTGGTTCCTCAAGATGGGAATATGGCGAATGAAGAGAAATCTTTGTTGAGGATGATTGATATTCATGATTGGTTATCACAATTGGAGTGCCGACATTTATTAATCATTCTTGATTGTTGTTTTGCGGGTCAATTTCGTTGGGCAAGTACTCGTAAGCTTATTCCTGTACCAGAGAAGATTCATTGGGAACATTACTATCGTTTTATTAAATATCCTGCTTGGCAAGTAATTACTTCGGCCGCTCATAACCAAGAGGCTTTGGACTTGCTCAATAACCGCGATCGCGGCACAACTCAAGAACATTCACCTTTTGCGGACGGATTAATTAAAGCATTGGGTGAATATAAGGCGGATTTAACAAAGAATAATGTTATTACAACTCCCGAACTATACGTATACTTGCGAGATTATGTAGAGCAAAATGCTCAAGAAAGGCAAACTCCTGGCTTTTTTCCTCTGAAAAAACATGATCGCGGAGAATACATTTTCAAGCTACCTGACATCGAACCAGAATTAAAACCTGCTCCTAAGTTGGACAAAGAGAATAATCCCTATCGAGGTTTGGAATCATTTGAAGAAAGACACGCTTCGCTATTTTTTGGTCGGCAGGAAGTTATTAACGAACTTGTTACTAAGGTGGTCAACTTAGTTCAACTCAATAATCAATTAACGGTTGTGTCTGGAATCTCTGGTTCGGGAAAATCGAGTTTAGTTAAAGCGGGGTTAGTTCCTAAGTTAACTCAAGACACTATACAGAAATGGCGTATCTTATCTGCAACAAGAAAAGATCGAAATGGTGAGGATGTTCGCAAAATTATGCGACCAGGCTCAAATCCTTATAATGCTTTAGCTAGAATTTTATCGCATCTAGATGACAATTCAATAAAGCAATCTGATATAAAAAATTTGGAGAACCAACTGAGAAATAACTCCACTAATTGTATTAAGGAATGAGGATTAAATAAAATAGCAAAGATATCGAATTAAGAGATGACTATATTTTGGCAGTTTTGTGGGATGCTACATAGATGACAAAATCTTAATAATGAGAGCCAAAAAGAGTAATGTCACAAAGAAGACCTTA
>JBCCYD010000566.1:0-3766 GCA_039190385.1 Cyanobacteria bacterium P01_F01_bin.143
ACATTGCGTCTAGTTTTATCGTCTCCTGCTAAGTAACCCTCACAAGCATCCCAATCATTATCTAACTTGATCTGATAGCCACGAGATCGCCAAATATCTAATCCTGATTCCAAGGCTGGGATATCTTTTACTACGCCACTTGTCGCGATCGCAATTACGGAATCTCCAGGCTTGAGATAGGGAGGAAATTTTAGAGACATCATAATTTAATTGACTACAAGGTAAAACATTGGCATTGAGAATTAAAAAGAGTTGATAAAGCTGCGGACAGAAATGACGATGACTTATACAATAGGAAGTTGCTTACTTGCCGTTTTTAAATTCATCTGTTATATAGTCCTTTATCCATGACCGCCCAGCAACCTGAACTATCCACTCAATACGACCCCAAAGCAACCGAAACTAAGTGGCAAAAATTTTGGGAATCCCAAGAAATCTTCAAAGCCAATCCCGATCATCCTGGCAAACCCTACTGTATCGTAATTCCGCCACCTAATGTTACGGGCAGTCTCCATATGGGTCATGCATTCAATAATGCTTTGATGGATACTCTAACTCGCTATCATCGCATGATTGGCGACAATGCCCTCTGGTTGCCAGGAACAGATCACGCCAGTATCGCAGTTAGTACTATATTGGATAAAAAATTAAAAGCCGAAGGTAAAACTCGTCAGAATTTGGGCAGAGCAGAATATCTCAAACGGGCCTGGGAGTGGAAAGAAGAATCAGGCGGCAGAATTGTCAATCAACTGAGAAAAATTGGGGTTTCGGTTGATTGGACTAGAGAAAGATTTACGATGGATGAAGGCTTATCACAAGCAGTAAAAGCTGCCTTTATACGTCTTTATGAAGAAGGATTGATCTATCGCGGTAACTATTTAGTCAATTGGTGTCCGGCTTCGGAGTCGGCGGTTTCCGATGTTGAGATTGAAAACCAAGAAGTAGACGGGCATCTCTGGCATTTTCGTTATCCTCTCACCGATGGTAGTGGCTATGTGGAAGTTGCCACAACTCGCCCGGAAACTATGTTAGGTGATACGGGAGTTGCTGTTAATCCCGCAGACGATCGCTATAAAGATTTGATTGGCAAAACTCTTACCTTGCCAATTATGGGTCGGGAAATTCCGATTATTGCCGATGAATTAGTCGATCGCGAATTTGGGACAGGTTGCGTCAAAGTTACACCAGCCCATGATCCCAATGATTTTGCCATGGGACAACGCCATAATTTACCCATGATCAATATCATGAACAAAGATGGTAGCCTCAATGAAAATGCCGGAGAGTTTAACGGACAAGATCGTTTTGATGCCAGGAAAAATGTTGTTGCGAAACTAGATGAGTTGAGAGTTTTAGTCAAAGTAGAAGAATATAGCCATAGCGTGCCTTTTAGCGATCGCGGAAAAGTACCAGTAGAGCCACTTCTCTCTACCCAATGGTTTGTCAAAATGGAATCGCTGAGTAGCAAAGCCTTAGATTTTCTCGATAATAAACAAGAACCGCGTTACATTCCCGATCGCTGGCAGAAAGTATATCGAGATTGGTTAGTCAAAATTAAAGATTGGTGTATTTCCCGTCAACTTTGGTGGGGACATCAAATTCCTGCTTGGTATGTGGTTTCGGAAACCGCAGGAGAGATTAAGGATCAGACACCGTTTGTTGTTGCTTATAGTGAAGAAGAAGCCCAAGAAAAGGCGATCGCGAAATATGGAGCGGATATCACATTAAAACAAGATCCCGATGTTCTCGATACTTGGTTTTCTTCGGGTTTATGGCCTTTCTCGACCATGGGCTGGCCCAATGACACAGCCGATTTAGCGACCTATTATCCCACTACGACTTTAGTTACAGGGTTTGATATCATCTTCTTCTGGGTTGCCCGCATGACCATGATGGCGGGACATTTCACCGATCAGATGCCTTTTAGTGATGTTTATATTCACGGTTTGGTTTTGGATGAAAAAGGCCAAAAAATGTCTAAGTCTAAGGGTAATGGCATTGATCCGCTATTAATGATTGATAAATATGGTGCCGATGCTCTGCGCTTTACCCTGATTAAAAAAGTTGCTGGTGCGGGACAGAATATTAGTTTTGATTACAATCGCAAAAAAGAAGAATCCCCGTCGGTCGAAGCTTCTCGCAATTTTGCCAATAAAATTTGGAATGCATCGCGGTTTGTGATGATGAATCTGGATGGGAAAACGCCTGGGGAATTTCCGGGAATTGAGGAGGTAGAGTTAGAATTATGCGATCGCTGGATTTTATCTCGTTTCCATCAAACTGTGAAACAAACCAGAGCTAATATTGAATCCTATGGTTTAGGTGAAGCAGCCAATCGATTGTATGACTTTATTTGGGGAGACTTCTGTGATTGGTATATTGAACTTATAAAATCGCGACTCTGGCAAGATGTAACCTCGAAAAATCGTTTAGCTGCTCAAGCAACATTAGCCCATGTTTTAGAAGGAACACTGAAGTTACTTCATCCTTTGATGCCTCATCTGACCGAGGAAATTTGGCAGACTTTAACCAATTCTGAGGGAGAGAAAACGCTAGCGTTGCAATCCTATCCTGAAGTTGCAGAAGAGCTGATTCAGCCAACCTTAGAAAAAAGTTTTGAACTATTATTTGGGGTAATTCGCACAATTCGAAATCTGCGCGCCGAAGCTTCTATCAAGCCAGGATCGAAAATCAGTGTTATTTTGCAAACAGAGAGTGAAGCCGAAAGAGAGAGTTTGCAGCCAGTAACAGATTACATTACCAATATTGCTAAACTAGAAGAATTAACTATTGTCAGTAACCTAGAGAAAGATCCAGGACAAGTGATAGCTGGGGTCTTTGGAACAATCCAAGTAATCGTTCCTTTGACTGGGATGGTTGACATTACTGCTTTGCGTAGTAAATTGGAGAAAACCCTGGCCAAAGTGGAAAAAGAAATCAAATCTGTATCAGGTCGGCTCAAGAATCCCGGCTTTGTGAATAAAGCGCCTGCCCAAGTCATTCAAGCTGCCAAGGACAGTTTAGCCGAAGCTGAAAAGCAAGCAGAGATTTTACGCGATCGCTTAAATAGACTTAAATAACATATTCTTAAATTAGGGATAATTATTGGCAAATAGCCTCTTTTAAATTTGGATTCTACAGTACTCAAATCTCGCACACTCAATCCGCTGATGCTATACCTAGCACAAGTTCAAAAAAACCCCATTTCCCAACAAATAGAACTGCAAACTTTGGCGTGTCAAACCACAGAAACAGTTTGGGAAGTCACTAACACAGAAGTTTTTCCGCTCACGAAAAATTCTGGGTTGGGAGAAGGGGTTTTGGTTTTAGTCGAGAGAGAATCTAATGGAGAAATAATTAGTATCCAAGAGGCGAAAGAATGGGTGCTCGGTTTGTTGCAGCAATATTTAACTAAAAATGCGATTAATCCTCAGTTTGTAGAAGCAGAACAAAATAAAATTGAGCAGTGGCGACAGGAAATTACTTCGCAGAATTTGGAACTGAATCGTCGTTTTCTGGAGATAGAAACTCGTCGTGAGGAGTTACAGCAGTTGGAACAATCTTTGAAACAAGAAAAAGAAGAGTTGGAAAAATTAGCTAAGGAATTAAAACAGTAGTTATTGTCTTGTAATTCGTTACAACCAAGACTTAATTTTTCTTTTTTTGAAGCTGAAATTTAAGGGATTAATTTCTGGTTATACCATTTTCCTTAAGTAATTAATTTCTGGCTGTTGATCCCGTAGAGACGTAGCATGCTACGTCTCTA
>JBCCYD010000567.1:0-3766 GCA_039190385.1 Cyanobacteria bacterium P01_F01_bin.143
ATTTATTATCTTGAGACTTAATATCAATTAAACCCTTATTTGATTGAGTGAAATCATAAAAATACTGGAAATTTACTACATAATATGAAAAGTTTACTACAAAAGAAAATTGTTGTTGGACTATACATTTTAATTGCTACTTGGATACCATCTCAATCGGCCAAAGCCTTAAGTAATAAATATTTTTGTCAAGAAGTCAATAATAGTCATGGAGTCTATGCTCGTACTGAACGAGGAAATATTCTTTTAATGAATTTTAAGCAGGATTTTGGTCAAAATTGGCCGATTGCTCAACGATGTGAAGAAGTAGCTCTCAGATTTCAAAGGTTTTCTGATAACGGTATTTTAAAGTTTATTGGCGCAGGATATCTCAATAGTGAACCAGTGTTATGTGCTGTATTAGAAAAAGGGATACCTTGTAATTCTGAAAATCTGTTAGTGACCCTTCCACCTGGAACTAATCCAGTTAAAGCAGCACGAGAGTTAATGGATACTAGGAGTTTAGCTAAAGGGAAAGTAATTGATGTTTATGGGAGAAGAGGCAGACTAGAAACCTATATTGATGGGCATACTTACTATGATCTTGAAGTGTTAGAAAAATTAATATTGCAACAGGAAAACAGCGATCGCCTAATTGAAAACGAGCAGATGAATGCAGATTACTGATGAGTTTGTCAGTTAATTTTCGATGTATGTAGTTTTCTTGATGTTCTTCTGGGTTTTTACGTAGAATGGAGAACACATGAGTACTCAACTTCAGAAAAAGTTTTTTGCTGTGAATAGATATTTTCCTCTTGTTCCTATTTTTGGTGTTGTAGCGACTATAACAATTCAAGCTCAGCCTGTATTAGCTTTAAAACCTGCTGAAATTGCTTCTAAAATTAAAACTTTCACTGTCCAAATTAATGGAGAACAAACAGGTACGGGAACAATTATCGAAAAAATTGGAGATACTTACAAAATTCTTACTTGTTGGCATGTTGTTGCTGAACTAGGAACATATAAAATTGTCACTCCAGACAGAGAAATTCATCAAGTTACTCAAATTACAAATTTTCCTAGAGTTGATTTAGCTATAGTTGAATTCAAGAGCAGTAATATCTACCAAATTACAGATTTTGGTAATGTAGAAATAGCTACTCCAGGTAATAATGCCTATACCGCAGCATACCCAGAACCTTTTCCTGGTTTTCCTGAACGTAGCTATACATTTCTAGATGTAGCAATAGTTAGCAATCAACCCAAAGGAGAACGAGGCTATCAGTTAATTTACAAAAATCCTACTCCTCCTGGAGGTTCTGGGGGAGGAATATTTGATAGTAAAGCTCGTTTAATCGGAGTTAATGGTCGGCAAATATCAGAAGGTGAGACATTTAATTCATTTGGAGCAGGAATTCCTTTACAAGTTTATCTTGCTTCAAGAGTGAATTTGATAACTAGTTTAGGTCAACAAAAACTGGATTTGCAGGACTATGAAAGTGTGATTGCCGAACTAGATCGAGCTATTGCCAGGAATCGTAGCTTATTCGACGCTTATATTGAACGAGCAAAAATTTATTACCAAATAGGAAAATATTCTAAAGCAATCAAAGATTTAGATTTGGTCTTAAAAAATAATCCTCAAGATGCTAGAGCCTATTCTTATCGTGGTCTTAACTATAGCTCTCTGGGGAAACATGAAAAAGCATTTGAAGATCACCAACAAGCTATTAGTTTAAATCCAGATTTGGATATAGTTTATGCCAATCGAGGTCTCAGCTATCTCCAACAAAAAACAGAATCTACAGAACATATAAAAAAAGCCATTCTAGATTTAACAGAAGCTATTCGTATTAATCCTGATTACAATCTAGACTCTGGAAATCGAAATAATACCTTTAGATTAGCCAGAGAATTATATTTTGAGTTAAATGATGATCTTTCATTTATAGAAACATTTACAGAAAGAAGGTTGGAAAATACGGGTTTTTTAAGCTTGTCTGAATTAGCAACAAATCCAGTAGGAGAAAGCTTAGTAAGATTATTAGAAGAAGATATATCTAGTTCCATACCTCGTTTTATGGCTCTAGAAAAGCAAGCTGAGACGTTTCGTGTTTTAGGTGACTATCTTACGAGTATAAATTATCCCCAAGTGGCTCTTATTGTAATCGAACAGAGCTTGCAAATTGCCGATAATCCTCATCAAGAAGCAGCAGCTCTTTTGAGTTTTGGAAATACTGTTAGGGCGATCGTAAAAAGAGAGCAAAATAAATTTTCTCCCCAAACAATAGCTCTCGATAATATTGTTAATTATGACGGTTCCGTAGAGATAGCCTTAAAACCCTATCAACCACCAATTGTCTATTATGAGAGAGCTGCAAGTTTAGCCTCATCTCACTTAAACAGCCTCAAAGTCCAAATAAATCATCTGAGTATGTTATTGGATATTCACGAATTTTGGGAAAACGCGATTTCCGATATGAAGCAAAATCTTGAGGTTGTCAATATTAATGATCGCAGTTTTCAGAGAAGAGTAGATCTCGGAACTCTTAACTTAAAATCTGGTTTAGATAGAGAATTAAATCCACAGATAGCTAATCTAACAAATTTGATTAGATCCCAATTAAATAATCTACCCACCACTCGTTCGGGCGCTTTTGCCCGAATAAATTTTGCGGAAAGCTTAATTCGTCAAGATATTCTTAATGATGACACAGCTAGAATCTTAAATGATGCTATTCAATCCGGACAACAGTCGAGTAATCTCACCGTAGAAGTAGAAGCAACAAGATATTTGGGTTATTTTTACGAGCAAACACAAAGATACTCAGAAGCTTTCCAACTTACAGAAAAAGCTATAAAATTAGCCTCTATCTCTCCGACCGAATATCCTGAAATTCCTCATACTTGGAATGCTCAATTAGGGAGAATTCTGGCTCAGCAAAATGATAGGAAATCTGCCCTCGCTGTTTATAAAGAATCTATCAGTGGGATGAGTGCTTTACGTAGTGATTTCTCTACAACAAGTTTTGAAAATATATTTCTTGAATATATTTCTCTACTACTAGAAGAAAATCCCACCGAAGAACAATTAAAAGAAGCTAGAGATGTTTCAGAATCTTTACGAAATTCAGAACTAGATTCTTCAGGATCTGAGAAAAAAATTTATATTGGCAATATAGATCAACAGGCAGCCATTATTTACCCAATTATTTTGGAAGATCGTCTTGAAGTAATTCTGACTGTGCCTGGACAACCATTGCAAAAATATACAACCTACATTACTGCCAAAGAAATTAATTACAAAATTTCTGAACTACGTCGTCAAACCCTAACTAATCCTGAATTTATCGGATATTTTAGTCGTTCCAGAGACAATTCTCAACAACAAGTAATAGTTCAACAATCTTTAGATCACTCTCTCAAGGAAAAGATTTTACCTCTGGCAGAAGAAATTTACAGTTGGTTAATTGCGGACGCAGAACCATTGTTTCAAGAAAATGATATTAAAACTTTAGTGTTTGTACTTGATGGTCCATTAAGTAGTATTCCTATGTCTTTGCTATATGATCTATGCCTTACCCATAACTATGGAAAAGATTGCCATGACTGTACTCTAATCATCAAAGAGCTAGAGAAATTAAAGAAATGCAATCCTGGGCAAAAGAAGAACTTAAAAAAGATAATCTACCAGATAAAAGATTAAATAAAAGACTAATCAAGATCGTAGAAAATTTGTCAAAACAACATCATGCCAGTGTACCACAAGCTAATGGTGATTGGGCAA
>JBCCYD010000568.1:0-3765 GCA_039190385.1 Cyanobacteria bacterium P01_F01_bin.143
AACCTGATGGCTTATGAATGAACCAGCCTATATTTTCTTAGAGAAAGTGCTAAAAACTTAGCTTTAAAAATCCCCTTAAATGGTTACATATTACAGGTTATAGTAGACATCGCTCCGCAAGAAATATACCTTGCCACCCAAAAATATCAAGCATATTCGGACTGTTCCAAAAAACCTTAGCAGGAAGGTTACCTCTCTCACTCATTAATATATCAGTAAATCCTCTCAGGCTTTCGTATCTTACGTACCCTTCTTCTGATTCTATTCCTGACTCTTCTATTTTCCATCCGATATCAATATAGAATTGTCTCCAATTTTTCCTGTAATCATCCGAATCCGTAGTAGTAGAAATTCCATTATTTTGCGCAATTTTTTTTTGTACGCTAAAGCCGAATTTTCCCTGACTAGAATCTAGCCATAGTCTATCAATGATGCGCAGATCTTCACAGAAAAATTTATTTAGCTCTTCGTTCCTCAACCACCCTTCTTGTTCCCTCCCAGCAGCTTGTAACATCCTGTCTGTTGTTTCTCGATCTGCCTCTTTCCACTTTCTCTCTGCAAGTAAATTGCTTAATCGAGAATAATCGACACCTGTTGTCTGAGAAATCAGAATAGGTTTTGGTTCACTTGGCGTGATTGTTGGAGGTGTCGGTTCAGTAACAGGTGGTGTTTCAGTTTTGAAGAAAAAAGAACCAATGAGCGACTCTCGATACCAAGGTCTTTGGAAAAAATCAGTTTCTCTTAGAGTTGCTTGTCGGACATTTCGGAATATTCTTGCTATTTCTAGATTAGGAGTCTTAATATGCTTCAATAAATTAGCGGTAAAAGGAGAATTTCTCTGACCAACACCATCTTCAGCAAAAGCTCCTGGTGCTGTTGCAAAGGCAATGATGGTTCCTTCTGGTGGATCTTGCACTTCTTCTTCGGAGTCTGACAATCCTCGAACAGGATTTGAACCTCTTTTAGGATTAAGATTCCATTGTCGATAAAAAGGGTTTTCTCGACAAGCATCAATAATCACAATATTTACCTCGCTCTCCGCCTCTTCCATAAATTTCAGAACATCACGCAGAGGAACGGTTTCACGACGAGTATCCCTTTCTCTTTTAAGTTGCGCATCTAGAGGAATTAGGTAATTTTCTCCATTAACTTGAACTCCATGCCCAGCATAGTAAAACAAGCCCACTGAGCCAGATTTCAATTGTTTACTAAAATTTTCTATGGCTTCATCCATTTCCTGCCAATTTAAATTATTGAGCAATGTGACTTTAAAGCCTAGTTCCCGTAATGCTTGAGCAACATCATTCGCATCATTTACAGGATTTGCTAAAGGATCTTCTTGATAATCTGCGTTGCCAATAACCAGAGCGATTCGTTCTTGTCGTTGAGCTACTAACTGATTCGGGTTTTTAATTTCTGATTGCTGCTTTAATTGATGCAGTAATTCTTTTTTCAATACTTCTTGCCGATCGCTCAACTGCGAATCTGAGATGGTAACAGTATGAGCTTCTTTAGCTGGTAAAACAAAAGCTAACGACAAAGTGATGACATTAATTACCGAAAGGAGTTTCAACCTCAACATAAGTATATTTACTGATCTCGCCAACTAATTTCAATATAGCAGTACCAAATGCAGTTTTCAATTTACTCATTTTCTCGCGCCTACAATCCTAATAGTAATTTTTTCTGACGATTCAAACAGAATTTTTTTAATCACATGAATTCTATTCGTCTGACCAGTAAGCTTATCAAACTCCTCTTTACTCAACACATTTTCTAAGTTAATTTCTGCAGTACTAGGAGAATTATCCAAGTTTAAAGCCGAAACTGGAACTGCCTCCAAAGGAATAGATGTTCCTCGGATTGGGACTCGCTTTCTGGTTCCATTTGGGGTACTTATCCAAATATCTCCCTGGAATTCTACTTCCGTAATTTCTGATAAAGCAACTGTTGCCGAAGAGCCACTGGCTGAAATCACTAAATCTTGGGAATTAAAAGCAATCAACTCACCTGTAGAAGAGCCACCTTGTTTAAACCTTATGATCGCGGAAGGTGGAACTAAAACATTCAATAATTGCTCATTATTAGCTATTTCAGTGCTTTGGGAAATTTGCCAAGAGTTATTCCCATTTGTCCTCGCTTCGCCTTTTATCCCAGCAAGAGAAATGATAATGGCGAAAGCAACAGTTAACCTCCAAAAAGCTTGGTTCATAATTTATACCAATTTAAAATCAGAATGCGACACTTGTTTCTGTAAGGGCGAACGGCCGTTCGCCCTTACCAATGCGATCTGTTGTGAACATAATTTAATTTGGTATTAGCTTCTACAAATAGCGGCAAATTAATTTATACTTTACCAAAAATCATGGGTTCAAAGCCCCGTCCTTTAGGACCTAATAAACTGTCATTTTAGAAACACAATTTTCCTAAAGAAAGTGCTCTAGATGTTGTATTATATTCATAAGTTCTCTAACAGAGTTGAGGTATGAGGTTCTAAAATCGAGTATTTTAGGTAAAACTTCGAGCAACACCTGAGAGCGTAGTCTGTTCAGTTTGATTGGAAAATAAATTGATTCACTAGCGGTAAAATGCAGGTTCAGAGCATCTGTCAGACCTAAAGAAAGCAAACCATCCTGGTTGTTTGGATTAATCCAACTGGTAAGGGCATTTTCCAGTGTGAGAGTAGCTGTAAGACAAACTTTGTTTGCTAGCTACGCCAGTATTGCAGAATCCTCTTGGCTTTAGCCAGAGGAGTATGTCAACGTAAACACAGGCATAATTTAAAACGCCGTGACTTCATCTCCTCAGAACAATCAAGAGATCAATCCTCTTGGCAAGCTAGTAAGTTTAGTTGCTCTTTTAGCAGCGGCATTATATTTCACTGGCGGGATCTACCGTTGGGCTTACTTTGGCTTTTTTCAGGTAGAAGCTATGAGTCTTAACTTACCCGTCGAGTCATTTTATTTCGCTGCCTTCCAATCCCTTGTTGGCAATCCCCTACGTAATCCCCCAATCTTATTGAGAACAACAATTACTTTCATCATCACTGCGTTATTGATTATTGTTACCTTACAAATCTTTCAAAAACTTCAGAGATTGATTGGTAGATATCTGGGAAGAATACAACTAAATTTGACCTCTACTCAACAGATTTCACTTAACTTTTTGTTATCTCTAATCAATGAACTAGTAATTGTTTTATGAATTTTAGCTGCTCTATTTTTCCTAGCTCAATGGCAAGCCGATCGCGATGCTTTTCGGGATGCAGTCAATGAGACCTCCAGACTTCCTGTTGTGACAATCATTATGGGAGAAGACAATGCCGCATTGGGAAGCGATTTGGATAATCCCCTAATAAATCCTTCAGGTTTTCGAGTCATTGGCGATCGCAATTTATACAACCAACTTTTAGGTAAAGAACTGACAGATACCCGCAATCAGAATCAATCTAGAGTTTGGCGTTTGCTCGTTGACCGAGATAGTTATTCCTATATTTTTCCTGCACTTCCCAATAAAGACAAAAATCTTAGCGTTCCTGTACTCATGATTCAAAAAAACAGTGAACAACTGATAATTCTTAGCCCCAAAGTCTCAGAGAAATAAATCAATCGCGATCGCCTGTAACCCTCTTCTGTCACTCTCCAGTTTTTTCTATTATTAATAACTTCTACAAGCAAGATATAATAAGCTATGCAGCCGTTATTATTGATATTTTAGAAAATTTAGAACTCTCATGAATTTATACTTATAAAAAAGCTGTCGATC
>JBCCYD010000569.1:0-3702 GCA_039190385.1 Cyanobacteria bacterium P01_F01_bin.143
AAATAAATTATTTATTAATAATTAACAACTATGTTTAACTACAAGGAAAGTGAAGTACCATTTAATCCTTGTTGGAGTTTTCTCGGATCAATACTCATCTCTTTGGTAACAGCATCTTCTACTATGGCATTGCCCCTATCTCCAGGCGATCGCATTTCGGTATCAATTCCCAATGAATCCTATTTTGCTCGGACCTATGAAGTCAATCAAAATGGGGATATCGAAGTTCCTCTATTAGGAGAAATGGCGGTAGGAGGCTTAGAGCTAATTGAAGTAGAAACCAAGTTATCATCTCAACTCATAAATCAAGGCTATTTTCTCCAGGACAAACTCCAACTAACAGTAGAAATTAGTAACTGGTCGGCAATTCAAGTTTCTGTTGCTGGAGAAGTCTTTAAACCAGGACGAGTGCTAATCAATAAAACGCAAGAATCAGACACGATCACAATTTCTCCTGAAAGCTTACAGATTACGGGGAGCCATCCGGTCAAGCGTTATCTGACCAATGCGATCGGCGCTGCTGGCGGCGTGTTACCAACGGCCAATGTGCGAGAAATTCGTTTGATTCGTCAAGGAGAAGAGCAAATTGTCGATCTTTCAGGAGTCTTTAGTGGCGAGCCAATTACCGATATTCCTCTAATTGCAGGCGATCGCATTATTGTTCCCGCTACCGAGTTTCAAGCAGAATTAGTTCGTCCGTCCCAAATTACGCCCCCAGGGATGAAAGTTTTTGTTTCCAATCTCACTGTTCCTGCCCAAAGTAATGCTGCTTCTTCAATTACCAATCGGAGTGAAGGCATTGTTTTTCCCTATGGCTCTCGATTTAGCCAGGGAGTGATTGCCACTAATTGTGTTGGCGGTACTAATACCAATTCTCATCGCCATGCTGTTTTAGTCAGGACTAATCAACTTACTGGAGAAACTACGTACCTCAATCGCCCAGTAGAAGATTTAATCCGTAATTCTCAGGATGAAGCCGAAAATCCTTTACTGATGCCAAGAGATGGCATTGCTTGTTACGATTCGAGAATTACTAATGCCCGAGATATTTTAAAAACTTTTGGGGAAATTTTTCTACCGCTGCGAATTCTAGACTTATTTTAAAACTGATGGATAGCACTTCTAATTCCCTATTACCCCAAGATAATTCCCAAAAAATTCCTTGGTTTCGTTGGCTCAAATATTTGTTATTAGGAGCATTATGTAATGTCGGATTATTGGCTCTGAGTTTTTCCTATCTCGAAAAAACATCTCCTACTTATATTAGTCAATTAATTGTCCATGTAGGTGGCTCGGGGCCTGGGGTCAGTGTCAATTTACCCAGTGTTGGACAGGCTAATACTTCTAGTGGCACTACTTTTGGTTCTCGTTCCGATCCTCGGGAAAATTACAAATTGATGGCAACTAGTGCGACAGTTCTTGATGCTGCCGCGATCGCGCTAGAGATTCCCCAATCAGAATTTGGCCAACCCATTGTTAATTTGATTAATAATACGACTTTATTAGAATTTCTGGTTAAAGCGAAAAGTCCAGAAGAAGCCCAACAAAAAGCTCAAGCAATTTATAATGCACTTTATAATCGCATCGAAGTTTTACGTTTAGAGGAACAACAAGAACGGGACAAAGCTGTTCAAAAAGCTTTATTAGATGCTGAGGCAAAATTAACTGAGGCGCAGAATAAAGTTTCCGATTACAAGACAAAATCTGGATTAAATTCTACAGATCAAATTAAAAATCTGGTTGCTAATTTAGGAACTTTGCAAATTCAATATATTCAAACGACTGCGGAATATCGTCAAATCAGCGATCGCCTAACTCAACAAATGCAAACTCTTGGTCTAGAACCCCAACAAGCAGCCGATGCTTTAGTGCTAGAAACCGATCAAGAATTCCAGAAAATCCTGACCAACTATACCAATGCCAATGCCAAATTAATTGAGTTACGAGCAAGTAGAGGAGAAAATTATCCTGATCTCGTCAAGGCACGTCATGAAAGAGAATCGAGTCTAGAGGCTTTACTCACAAGAGGGCAATTATTATTGGATAAACCTCTAGAAAAATTGGGCTTAGAAATGCTTATTCTCGATAATAGTAATGGCTCAGGAGCGAAACGGGCTGATATGTTTGTCGATTTAGTAGATTTAAAAACAGAACAAGAAGGTTTATCAGGAAAAATTACTGCTTTTAAACAGGAAATAAATCGTTTAAATAATGAATTGACTATTTTGACTCAAAAGGGAGCAGTCTTAGATAATTTGGATCGAGATGTACAGATCGCCGAGGCGGTTTTTGCTTCTTCCCTGACCAAAATTGATCTGAGTAAGGGAGATCCTTTTGCTTCTTTTCCCATGATGCAAGTTATTGAGCGGCCAACTCTTCCGGTTGAGCCTAGTGCACCTAAGCCTAAATTAGTTTTAGCAGGGACAATTTTTGGTTGTTTATTGGTTAGTACAGGTTTAACGATTCTTTGGTGGCGAGAACCTTTGGTTAAGGTGAGCAAAAAAATAATGATTAAAATAATTGAGTGATATTTTGGCGCTGGTTCCGTCAGGTCGGATGGCATAAAGCCTTGTCGTAAGAGCCATTAGGCAAATCTGCGATCAGCCAAAGGCTGGCACTGCGCGATCGCGTTATAAAGTAACTCGCCTGGGTAAAGTTTCGGGAAAAAACCAGGCATTTGATTTGAGATTTATTTTGTAAGATGTGAAGAAAAAGCGAGAGGTTCGCTCATTCTTTGCGATCGCGTTGCTATTGAATGAATGCGTTCATTTAGTGACAGCTTTGCTGATCGCTATGTTTGTTTAAGCTACGATTACCTCCTGATAAACTTATTCTTGCTGATATTATCGGGTTATAAAAAATTAATCAGATGAAGAAACATAACAAAAAGATCAAATATGCTGAATTTATTTAAAATATAGTAAATGGCTGGTTTTACTGTATTGATGAAGAAAATTCTTATTCTTGAAGCAAATCCACAAAGTGACCTAAGACTAAATGAAGAGATTCGTGATTTACAAAATGTTATCAAAAGATCACAAAGTCATCAAACGTTTGAAATACAAATATCTCCAGCATTACGTTCAAGCGATCTACAAGAAGCAATTTTAAGATTTGAACCGAACATTATCCATTTCTGTGGACATGGGACAGGAACAGAAGGATTGGTATTAATTGACAAGAAAGTTAATACTGAAGTTCTGTCAGATCTTTTTGAACTTTTCAAAGAACATCTTGAATCTGTTGTTCTCAATGCCTGTTACTCTGAAGTTCAAGCTAATGCGATCAATCAACATATAAAGTATGTCATTGGGATGAATCAGGCGATCCGAGATGATGCAGCGATCGCGTTTTCGATTGGTTTTTATCGTGCTTTAGGTTTCGGGCGTAGCTATGAAGATGCATTTAAGTTTGGCAAGAATGCGATTCAATTAGCGATCGCAGATAATGCCAAAAATAGAGACGCGATCGCAGAAGATATGAGAAAGCTTGTCCCAATAGATAATGTTTCGGAAACTATCATTGTTCAAGAGCATCTAAAACCTGTACTTAAAATTAATTTGGAATGAGGATTTAATTATTTAGCCAAGTTAGACTGATTCTGGTTTGACTACATAGTTCCACTGAGGTAGATGTTCATCGAAAATGACATTCATAGTTTCTTTGAAATCTTGAGCTACTTTTTTCCCTGTTTGATACACC
>JBCCYD010000570.1:0-3699 GCA_039190385.1 Cyanobacteria bacterium P01_F01_bin.143
ATGGACTTGCCATTGCTCCTGTTGATGTACATAGTTTCGCCATGACTGTAACAAATCATCGATACTCCAGGCACCATAACGCATTGCTTGCCAACTGCGCCTTATCCCCTTCGTTGAGAAGCCCGACTCTTCCAGGGCAGGAAAAATCGCTCCTCTGCTCTCCAAAAATGAGCCATTCAGAATACTCCACATCAGATGTATCAGCGCTAGATTTGTGCCCACTGGCACAGTTTGCACAATAATTTGTAAAGCTTGTAGAGTTTGTTCGATGGCAGTGGGCATTCTTTCCTCTCTGACATTTTTTTGTCATCTGCCATTATTCACTAGAATCCTACTCCTAATCTATACTCTTCTAATTACTCTCTTCTTGCTTTCATTTAGCGGAAACTAGAGTTTTTCTGGTTAAAGTCTCTAAACTATTAGCTTCTGTTACTAATCTTGTAACATCATCACTGGTAGCTACCCAGACTTTGGCTTCGCTGTCCCAAAAAGCTTCTACTTTACATTTCATCTATTTATCTTGACCAGTATTCGCTAAAATAAGAACCGATTTGCTTTTATCATAACCATCCTATGACTCTAATCACGCTCCAAAATATCAAAAAAGACTTCGGTATCAAAGAAATATTGCGAGATGGAAGTTTTAGCATCGAGGAAAATGACAAGGTCGGTTTGATTGGTGTTAATGGTTCTGGTAAATCGACTCTGTTGAAGGCGATCGCGGGCATTGAAACTTTTGATAGCGGCAGCGTAACCATAAAATCTGGGGCAAATATCATCTATCTACCGCAACAACCAAATTTAGACGAGGAGAAGACTGTTCTCGATGAAGTTTTTAACGATAGCAGCGAGAAATTAAGACTTGTCCGAGAGTATGAGGAGCTATCACAGAAAATCGAATCTGATCTCTCTTCAGAAGACAGAGAACGCATGACCAATAAACTCACTCGCGTCATGGAAAAGATGGATCAGATGGATGCTTGGGAGCTGGAGACTAAGGCAAAAATTATCTTGAGTAAATTGGGCATCAAAGATTTCAATACGAAAGTTGGCAGCCTATCCGGCGGATATCGCAAGCGTATTTCTCTGGCAACAGCACTATTAGAAGAACCAGATCTGTTACTAATGGATGAGCCGACTAACCATTTGGATGCGGAGTCGGTTGAATGGTTGCAAAATTATCTTGACGGTTTTGGTGGTGCAATTCTCTTGATTACTCACGATCGCTATTTCCTAGATAAAGTCACCAACCGTATTCTCGAAATAGATCGCGCTGATCTCTATACCTATAGCGGTAACTATTCTTATTTTTTGGGCAAAAAAGCCGAACAAGAAGCTGCTGATGCCAAGATTCAGCATAAGCATCGGGGAATTTTACGTCGGGAATTGGAATGGTTGAAACAGGGGCCGAAAGCGCGGAGTACGAAACAGCGTGCCAGGATTGATCGCATTCGGGAGATGCAAGATAAAGAATTTAAGGAAACTCAGGGTAAGGTCGCGATCGACACGGTGGGCAGACGGATTGGCAAGAAGGTAATTGAGTTACAAAATATCTCTAAAGCTTATGACGATCGCACTTTGATTAAGGATTTCAGTTACGAATTTACCCCAGGCGATCGCATTGGTATTATTGGGGGCAATGGTGCGGGCAAGTCTACTTTGATGAATATCATTACGGGCAAGGTTGAACCAGATTCGGGAACGGTAGAGATTGGCAAAACAATTCATATTGGTTATTTCGATCAACATTCAGAAGATTTGTTAGACGCGATCGACGTTAACCAAAGAGTGATTGATTATATAAAGGATATTGCTGCCTATGTCACGACATCCGATGGTGGTCAAATTAGTGCTTCTCAGATGTTGGAAAGATTTTTATTTACGCCCAATCAACAATATTCGCCAATTCATAAGTTATCGGGTGGCGAGAAGCGTCGTCTATTTTTATTACAGGTTTTGATGGGGGCACCTAATGTTTTGATTCTGGATGAGCCGACCAATGATCTGGATGTGCAAACTCTTTCGGTCTTGGAAGATTACCTCGAAAGTTTTAATGGTTGCGTAATTACGGTGTCGCATGATCGCTATTTTTTGGATCGGACAGTAGAGTTTATCATCGCGATCGAGCCTGGAGGAAATTTACGTTTATATCCTGGTAATTATTCTATTTATTTAGATTCTAAGAAAGAGCAAAAGCAAGAAGTTAAGGCACAGGAAAATTCTGTTAAGAAACAAGCTGCTCCTGCGAAGAGTAAGAAGGCAACAGTTGATAAGAAATCTCGTCGTTTATCTAATTATGAAAGAAGGGAATATGAAAAGTTAGAAGGAAAAATTGCGGAGATGGAAATGGAGAAAGAGGAGTTAGAAAAGAGTCTTTATCATAATCCACCAAGTGATTTTACGAAGGTGCAAGAGTTATCAGAAAAGTTATCTGTTTTGAATGAAGAGATTGATGTGGCGACTGAGAAATGGATGGAATTAGCAGAGAGAGATAGTTAAGCGATTGTTGATTTTGTTCCTGTGTAATAAAACTTTAGTTAACTTCATTAACAAAGCTATAAAAATCGAGCAACAGTTTGGTATTTTAACTATGTATATTATTTTTTTTGTGATTTAAATTAAATGCTCAATAAATTAATCAAAGCTTCTTTCTTGGGAATATTTTTGTTTCTCAATTTAAACTTTATCAAATCTTCTGCCGCAGGCAACAATTGTAATACTTTGGCAATGCAAAAATATATTAATGATCAAGCAAGAAACATCATTATTGATGATTGGGTTTTTCCTGCTCCGATAGGAGTTGATGCAAATATTGAAAGTTGTCAATACTTTTCTGGAGAAAATGCATACTTAGTAAGAACGATAGTTGAATGGACTGGACCATTAGAAGGAAGATATTACAAAAGTGAAGTCAAATTTACTATTGAAAATAATACATATTCTTGGGAATTATTAATGGCGAATGATAATCTTAGACGTCACTTTTTCGAAAATGCCATTTGGATTAAAGGGCTAGAAGCTTTAGCAGATCAAAGCGATTCTACTTCTTTAGATAATGGTTATTATTTAGTTTGCATTCGTAACAAAGTTAATAATGAAATAAAATTTTCTTATAGATGGACATCAGCCGATGAATGGGAAAATTATAGTGTTGAAAAGAAAGGTGGCATTTGGTTATCAAACACAAGCGACAATGATTTAGAATTAGAGTTTGATTCTTCTTTTGCTGATGGCTATCAAAAAACAATTTATAATTTAGAGGGAAAAATAACTCAAACGCAAAACTGTAACAATATTTCTGGTTATTATTTTAAGATGAGCAATGATGGAGAATCAATTAACTTTTATTCGGATTAAAATTTCCTAGCTTTACAATTCAAATTTTAAAGTAGTTACCATATCTTATCTCTATTTTTTTAACTTAATCGCCTTTGATTTAGATAACAGCAAAATCTGTATGTTTGCGGGTTTCAGGATCGTGAAAAGCCAAGACAATATCTTCTTTCAGAATATCTTCCATTAATAAATCATTGGCAATTCCTTCCTCCGTTCAATCTTCCCTACATTTCGCAGGTAGAGGAATAGAGGTAAGGTATTTTATGAAGAGTTTAGAATAATCTACTTTGGATATCCAAGTTAAAAATATAGATCACTTAGGAATAGTAGCAGGAATCGTTGACCAAATTGGATTAGTTGAAG
>JBCCYD010000571.1:0-3695 GCA_039190385.1 Cyanobacteria bacterium P01_F01_bin.143
AGCTAGTTGACGTTGAGAAATTTCCTCTTGTTCGTAAACATCAATAATCTTTTGTCTTAAATCAAGTGAATATGCTTTCATTCTAAATTAGCTGACTAGGTTTAAATTAAGTGTATCTCATCTATTTGAGAACCGCTATAAACGAGAGAAATATAAGAATATTAGATATTGGGTACAAGATGAATCCCGATTTGGATTACATACGATAGAAAGAAAGAAAATAACTATAAAGGGTGTTAAACCTATTGGATTTTATCAATATAAATATGATTATCTGTGGCTTTATGGTCTGGTAGAACCAATTACTGAGGAAAACTTTTTTGAAGAATGGTCACATTTAAATAGTGATTGTTTTCAATCTTATCTAGAGTCATTTTCTAAACAATACCCCAATGACTTACATCTTATTCAGTTAGATAATGGCAGATTTCACTATACAGAAGAGATGGTAATACCTGATAATATTATCTTTATTTTTCAACCTCCTTATACTCCAGAAGTTAATCCAATTGAGAGACTATGGAGATATCTAAAAGATCAATTACAGTGGTATAGTATTGGGTCGTATTGCAATACGCCCCGACTGATAATTGCTAATTGCTATTAATTTATTTTTCCTCGCAAAACCCGTAGCAATTTCGTGAACTCTTCTGGCAAAGGCGCGATCGCTTCTATAATATCTCCCGAAACAGAATGTTCAATGGTTAATTTCCTGGCATGAAGTGCTTGACCCGAAAGATTAACTCGCAAAGATCCCCCAGAACCATACAACATATCACCTACTATGGGATTCTTTGTATAGGTGCAATGAACCCTAATTTGATGAGTTCGTCCCGTTTCCAAGAGAAATTGCATCAAAGTATAATTTCCCAGTCTTTCTAAGATTGACCAATGAGTAATCGCTTCTCGGCCACCTTTCTCCACCGGAATTACTGCCATTTTTTTGCGATCGCTTTTATGCCGCCCGATGGGTAAATTAATACTTCCCGACTCGTTTTTAGGACAGCCACAAACCACGCCCCAATATTCTCGTATCGCTGTTTTTGCTTTAATTTGTGCTTGTAAATGTTGATGCGCGCGATCGCTTTTGGCTACGACGATCGCTCCTGTCGTATCCTTATCTAAACGATGTACAATTCCTGGACGCTCTACTCCACCAATTCCTGCCAGATTTTGACAATGGTAGAGCAAGGCATTAACTAGAGTTCCGTTGGGATGCCCTGGGGCCGGATGTACTACTAAACCTGGAGGTTTATTAATAATTATTAGTTCTTCGTCTTCGTAGAGAATATCGAGGGGAATATTTTCGGCGATGAGATCTAGTTTTGTGGGAGTGGGAATTGTGACTTCTAGGCGATCGCCGTTAACTAGGGAGATTTTTTTACTATGACAAACTTGGTTATTTAAGGTGACATGACCTGATTCGATTAGTTTTTGAATCCGCGATCGGGAAATATCGGTTAATTGACTGGCTAACCAACGATCTAAGCGATCGCCCTTAGTTGAAACTTGTAATTCAATAGTATTTGTCGTAGCTAAAAAGTCTGGATTTGGCATTCTCACATAGTAATTGATTATTAATTTTAAGCTAAAATATGGACATTGATTGCACAAATGTTCAAATTATGAGTTCTTCAACTTTAACGAGGGAAATTAATGTTCCCCGATCAAAAATAGCTCCTGCTGATCGCTTGCTTAAGATCTTTCAAACCTTAGTAAATCAAGAATCTCCATCTTCTCTGTCATTTATAGTTGATTCTTTAGAACGCATTGAAAAATATCATCCAGGTCATTTAGAAGATGAAGACGATCAAGAATTTTTAGATTTAGTCAGCGATCGCTCTTATTCCGATAAAGAGAAAGAAAATTTGTATTTTCAAAATCTTTTGAACTCATTTAAACTCAGGAGAAAACTACTAGAAAACACAGTTGGGGTGAAAAAGGTTATGGAGATCATGAACTATTCTTCTCGTCAAGCACCTTTAAATCGACTAAAAAATAAGACTTTGATAGCAATCAAAGATAATGAAAAATGGCAATTTCCCCTATGGCAGTTTGATGTTAATGGTTCTCAAGGAGTAGTAGAAGGATTACCTTTGATTTTGCAAACTATGAACTGTTCAAATTTAGCTAAAGTAAGTTGGTTATCCAATCCTTCCCCTTATTTTCAAGGAGCTTCGCCAATTCAAATGTTAAAAGAAGGAGAAGTAGATAGAGTCTACGATCTAGCTCAAATGGTCGGAGAAGTTTAATCATCCAAATATGGTTTTAATTTCTCCTCCACCTCCTCTTATTACACCGGCAAATCCCCAATATGTATCTCTAAACCCTGGAGATAAAATAATGAGAATTTATAATCCAGAGCGTCACAATACTAAAGAGGATACATTTAGGGATTTTGGCCCTCTATTTCGCTTTGATCATCACCGTCCCTCGGCAGTCAAAGAATTAGAGAAAGAAAGAGGTGCCATAGATAAAGAAAGACGTTCATCTTACTGGGGCTTCACCATAAGTTGCTGTCTAGTCGAAAAATTCGGAGACACGAGAATAATTGAATTTAAATCCTATAGATTAGCGGTATTGACTTTAACTGAATCGTTAGAATTACTAGATTTAAGAAATAGTGGTGCAATGGCGGCAGGCTCGGTTGCCGCTCTTAATTCAGTGGCAGATCGCAAGTTATCTCAAGCTTGGTCTAATTACATATACGAGCAAACTGATATTTATGGGGAAGTGGATGGACTCATGTATAACAATGCTCATAATGGGGAAGATTCAATTGTTTTATACGAAAGATGTGAAGCGAGAATTCAATCTTCTCTGATTCAATCGAGATATCTGAAAAACAGAAGCTTGAGACATTTAATCGATCAATGTGCCGTAAATCACGGTATGGCTTGTTTGGAACCTTATTAAATTTTATTTGCGAATGGCTGAGACTAAAACGCGATCGCCCTGGGTTGAAACTTGTAATTCAATAGTATTGGTGGCGGCAGAAGCATCTAAATTTAGCATTTTTACGGGCAATAAGTACCTGGGAAAAATTGATTGTACACTTTTGACAAGCAGAAGGAGCAGAGGGGCAGAGGAGGAAATATTGCTATGACTATACTTCCTAAATATACAAATAATTTTGCCTACCTGCTTAAATTAAAGAAAATAGACTTTAAGTATTAAATTAATCGCGTCTAAAGATTGATAGGCGAGCTAGTGAATTGCTTGATTCGGGAGCTTTTTGATCAGGAGCTTTTTGGTGCACCGCTTTCGGATCACGATTCCTTTTCAGATCATTGTGCGATCTCAGTAACTTTAGATCTTTCTGACAATAGAGGTTCCGACGAAGTTACTAAGCAACAATTATTAGATCGTCTAGCACAACTTGATTTAGAACTACAAGAGCTGAGAAATTTAATTGAAAACTTGGATTTAGATTAAGTTGTCATAGTCGTTTGATGGATTGAAACGCGATCGCCTATAGACAAAAGTGATCGCTTTTGCTATAGGAGCCAATGTCGTAGTGTAGATTGTAGAAGAGCCTAATGGCAATCTTTACTATATCGATCTTGATAATGATTTAGTTGGTATCTGTAAATTTGCTTAGTTATATCAAATTACTTTAAATATGCCATGAATCGATATTGATTTATCTTGTCTCCACGTTATTTATTTGTAGCAAATATTTAGTAGCTTGGTAT
>JBCCYD010000572.1:0-3688 GCA_039190385.1 Cyanobacteria bacterium P01_F01_bin.143
CAACGATTCCTGCTACTATTCCTAAGTGATCTATATTTTTAACTTGGATATCCAAAGTAGATTATTCTAAACTCTTCATAAAATACCTTACCTCTATTCCTCTACCTGCGAAATGTAGGTTGGGAATATGAAAGCAAAGTTTATCCAGGAAATTATGGAAAGGGTTCAAAAGGTATTTATCGGGAACAAGCAACATCTGTTGGATATTTCCAAATTGCGAATAATTGGGGCCTTTACGATATGCATGGAAATATTTGGGAATGGTGTGAGGATGATTGGCATAATAATTATAAAAACGCCCCAATAGATGGAACTGCTTGGTTATCAAAAGAAAGTAGTAGTAAGGTAATGCGCAGTGGTTCATGGGGCTTCAGTCCTAGTCTTTGCCGTTCTGCGATTCGCTACAGCTCTCTTCGCGGTGCCCGTCACAGCAGTCTCGGTTTTCGTGTTGTGTGCGTCGTCCCCAGGACTTAGCACTTTTTCCCTTTTTGCACTCTTTGCTCTCGGCACGAATTTTGCTACGCTCTATATTAGATGTTTATTCAGTTGGTGTCAATGGAAAGAATGGAAAATTATCGCATCTGCATTCGTCAATTACTCACAAATCAAGCAACTCAAGAACAAAATAATCCCAATGAAGAAATTGAATGTCAACTTGTTTTCGACACAGAGCATGATCATTATCAACTGTTAGATGTGGGTTGGGAAGATCTTAAACGTATTTATCATTGTTTTATTCACATTGATATCAAAGACGGTAAAATCTGGATTCAACGCAATATGACAGAAGCAGATTTAGCCGAAGAATTAATCGAAATGGGTGTAGCGAGAGAAGATATTATATTGGGTTTACATCCACCATATAAACGTCCCTTCACTGGTTATGGTGTTGCCTGATTTTGATGACTTTAATGCGTTTTTGGATTTGACTACCGGGACGAGTTTAGTCGAAATGCCCGTAGCTAAAGCAGTAACATCAAAAGGTTCAGTCATTGGTGTAGATACATCAAATCGAAAAAGAATTCTATCCTAGAGGGAATCCTCTGACGCACAAAAACACACGACTTGGCAATTTTTATCTTTGATCAACGAGCAATGGTCATCCTAGCCGCGATCGCAACCGGTGAAAGTCTTATTATTTCATTAGTGTTCACTAAATTTTGCCAAGTCGTGTAGATAATTTCTCTTTGTCTAACTTGTCAGAAAAAAACTTATCTGCTGTTAATGCTGGAATTTTCCGAATTACCTTCAGAAGTTCCAACTCTGTCTCAGCTAAACTCCATTTTGAGCAAGTTCCCTATTATCTATTGACTCTATTCAACGATATTGCCTTCAACCTCAGTTTGATTGCGATATTGCTCTAAGATTTTTTCCTGCTGCAAACGTCTATACTCTGCTGCCGAATCTTGAATTTGTCCTTGAGATTGTTCTCTAAATTCTTCGGCGCTCAGACCACCACTAAGATTTGCCCGGTGAATTAGATCCATAGGATTAATCCCAGTAATCCCATCACCATATAAAGCATCTCTGTCTCCAGATTGAAAACCTTCATCAGGATCGTTAGCTTGTGCTCCTACAGAAGTTGTGACCCCTAAAGCAACGGTAAGACCTAGACCTAAAGCGATCACGATTTGAGAGAGTTGATTTTTCATAATAAATAAAGAGCTAAAAGATTTGTTTAGGCAAAACGACGACGTAATAACGGTTGAATAGTTAATAAGACTAAAGCATCAAAAGCTAATAATACTAGGATAACACCTGCAAAACTTACAGCCATCCAAGGGGTATCCATCACAATAGTACCAATTGCCCAATCCCCATGGGAATATAAATAACGAATTGGTTCGATCGCGTAGGTCAAAGGATTAAGACTCGCTACTACTTGCAACCAATCAGCCATAAAGTCCAAAGGAGCTAAAGCCGTACTAGCAAACAAGAGCGGTAAATTCGTCACAAAAATCACAGCAATCAGTTCAATATGACCAGGAAGGGCAAAAGCTAAGCCTAAACTTAAAGCCGTTACTCCCAGCACGACGAGAAAAACAATTAACGCGATCGCGCTTAAATCCACAATATTAGGAAATCCCGCACCCAAAAAGGCACTAGCGACAATAATCACCGCAGTTTGAATAAAACTTAGGGCAATAATATAGATCGTAGAAGCTGCCACAATCGAGTAGCGTGAAGCTAAAGGCGCAACCAATAAGCGATTGAGAAAACCAAACTCGCGATCGAACATTACAGGTAATCCCGCATTCAATGCCCCTGAAAAAGCAGTAAACACAATTACTCCTGGTGCCAGGAATTTTGCATAACTAAGATCATCACCAAATAAACCTTGAGGTGCCTTACTAAACAAAGCGCCAAAGAGAATCAACCACATAAAAGGTTGAATTACCCCTGCAACCAAAGTCGAAGGACGACGCTGTAATTGAATAAAAAGACGTTTGGTCTGGGCTAATGTTTCCTGAATAAAATCCCCAATAGGACTATTAACAGATTCAGGTTGTTGGCTAATGTCGGAATCTGGGGCTAAAACAGAATTTAATTCTTTAGTAGTTACCATCTTTATTTTTTCTCTGATCTGTTGTTCTCCATCTAATAATTGTAATATCGTTCTCGAATTTAGAAATCAAAGCAAATATTACGATTCTACGAAAGAAGCGATCGCATTTTCAGCTAAGTGGACGAACAACAAGCCAACTAAATAATTCGCTAACGGTAAGTTTAACATTCGCGGCAAAGGCTGGGACTGGTAGGCGATCGCTTGCTTGATCAAACACTTTGACTTGATCTGGAGGGAAATAAACTAATACTGTTTTCTCTGCTGGATCGATTAGCCAACCCATTTGAGATCCACATTGTAGGCAATGCAATATATTTTTGGTCACTCGTGTTTGACTTTGCTCTGGTGACAAAATCTCAATGCTCCAATCAGGAGGATATGTTTCGATATTATTGGCAATTTCACCATTGTCGTCACAGGGAATTCTTGACCAAGCAAAAACACATACATCGGGAACTGTTGATCGCCCGCCAAATGTACAGCGTAATTCTGAGAACGCCCAAGCAATTTGTCCTGGTTGTAATGCAGCATTCAGGGTGGTAGAAAGTTGTGTTTGTAGAATGCTGTGTTTTCCTTTTGGCATCGGCTTTTGAATAATCTTGCCGTTGATATATTCACTGGCAGGTTTGGTTTCTGGCAGTTCCAGAAATTCTGCTAATGTCAGCTTTTTAGACCGTACTTGTACCATTGCGATCTCCTACAAAAGGACATGCCCCATTATAGGAAAAATCGTCTTACAAGTACGCGATCGCAATTATTATTCTTTAAGTAAATATTTGAGATGACAATATTGATTTGTGTTTACTACTTTTTCTAATAACTATCTTTCGTATTCAACCTTATCTAGCATTAATATCAATTCATTCTTTAATTAAGCCAAATAATTCTGAATAATACCGAAAGAAATATTGGAATCAATACTTCTGTAATCGTGAGCAATTCTATTCCTCAATTCTGAAATAAGATCCCAGGAAATTTTAGTATATAGCGGTTCTCAAATAGATGAGATACACTTAATTTAAACCTAGTCAGCTAATTTAGAATGAAAGCATATTCACTTGATTTAAGACAAAAGATTATTGATGTTTACGAACAAGAGGAAATTTCTCAACGTCAACTAGC
>JBCCYD010000573.1:0-3686 GCA_039190385.1 Cyanobacteria bacterium P01_F01_bin.143
CATCAACAAAACAATGTTTTTTTTACACAATAGGTGTCTCAAAATTTCTCCCAGCCCTTTTATTTTCAATGTTTTTAACCAAACTTTACATTAAATGTAAAAAACCTACCCTTGTAAGAGGGAGCCAAGGAGGTCATGTCACTCAAGTATTTGCTTCTGACCGATCAAGCTTATAGAAAACCCATTGATCTCCCGGAAAACTTTCGGAAAATCTGCCTTCTACGTCCAGTGCCTCTCTACTTTCGTCTAGTGAAAATCCGAGTTTAAGTAAAATATGGCTTGATGCGGGGTTACCTTTTTGTAGAGCATGAGCAACTAGTTTTTCCATCCCCAACTCTTTGAAAGCATAGTCTCGGAGCAAAGCTGATGCCTTAGTAGCTATTCCATTTCCCCAATAGCTACTACCAATCCAATAGGCTAATTCGGCACATTTGATTTTATAATCAATCTTTTTGAGTATTGATGCGCCTACTATGATGTCATCGTCAAAGATACTATACGTAAGTTCTTTGGGATGGGTTTTCTCATTTTCATCGCTCCATCCCTCTACTCTAGAGATAGGACAGGGGAAAGGAATGCTCGATGTTTTGCTTACTTTGATATCATCGGCAAGATAGTGTATCCGCTCAATATCTTTTCGCGTCATTAAAGATATTCTAATCATCATTAATCAATAATTAAGAAAATTTGTGAGTTAAATCTAAAGAAGTCATTTGTGAAATACTTTTAATTTTAGGTCTATCTAAATTTTTAGTGAATAATCTGCACTGTCCTAATCACCTAAATCCATCAAGACAGCATAAAGTAGCCATGTTGCCCAAATTTGTAATTTAATACCATTAAGAGAACCAGTCCATAAATAACTCAAACCAAGTATTCTTTTAAGAGTATTAGAAGAACACCAAACTTCAGAGGATCTTAACTATGACAAATAGAAGCAGTCGTTCACCTCGTAGAATAGATTTTCAACATTCTGCACTGTCCCAACAGACATTCAGTATCGATCCTCCGTCTGAGAACTCCATATCGTGGAAGTTATGGCTTGCTTGTCAAGACATTGCAGATCAAGCCTTGGCTTCAAAGTACATACAAGGAATAAAAAATGGCAATTTGCATCCTGATAGATATGGCCAATACACTGTTCAAGATGCAGTTTATTGCCACAATGCCCAGACAGATTATCAAATAATTAAAAATCGAAAAAAGACTGACGATTTACCAGAACTGAAAGCTTTTGCCGAGGCCAGATTTGAAGGCTACCAAAAGTACAATAAACAATTCCTGGAAAGCTGGCATATTGATAATGTCAAGGCATTAGCTCCCAGTTCAGTTGTCAATACTTACATTGATTTTGAGCGTAAAGTAGCACAAAACATGCCACCGATCTATGGCATAATCGCTATGATTCCCTGTGAGGAGCTTTGGTCCTGGTTAGCGACACAACTTAAGCCCTATGCGACTCCCCAAAACCTCTACAGTTTTTGGATCGCAGAAAACGATGGCTGGCACGGGACCTATCGTTTGGATAACTTCATTGATTCCTGGTTTGCTAAGCATCCTGACGTATTCAAATGGGAAACAGCTCTCTACGTCATGAGAAGTTGTATGACCTGCGAAGTAAACTTTTTTCTCTCTGCCTTCGAGCAACCACTATTGCCCATGCCTCTGAAACCAGAATCAACATCATCTTAAAAATTGATACTTATAGATGCGGTTGTGAGTTGTTAGTCTTGATTGTCTTTCGAAGAGCGATCGCGAGGAAACCATATCTCGCATCATTTTCATCAGTAATTAAATAATGGAAATTATAAGCGATCGCTCAAAACAAAAGAGGGGATTCGATGTACTAAAATTTACAGTGAATTAGAAAAGTTCCAGATAATTGAAATTTTATGGCTGTTGCCGTTTCCATAGAAAAACTACAAAAAAGTTACGGAGATGTCCAAGCATTAAAAGACATCTCGTTTACCGTTCCCCAAGGTGATATTTTTGGCCTGCTCGGGCCTAATGGGGCAGGGAAAACCACAATGATTCGTTGTTTATGTACTCTGACAAAACCTGATCAGGGAAAAATTGAGGTTGGAGGCGTTTCCGCGATCGCAAATCCCCGAGAAGCTCGACGCAGATTGGGTTATATTGCCCAAGAAGTCGCGATCGATCCCATGCTAACAGGGAAAGAACTACTAGAACTTCAAGCAGCGCTTTATCATATTCCAAAAACTAGAAGTAAACAACGAATTTCTCAACTCATAGAAACTTTAGGAATGCAAGAATATGCCAATAACAAAGCTAAAACCTATTCTGGGGGCATGCGGAAAAGATTGGATTTAGCTGCTGGATTATTGCATCAACCAGAAGTTTTGGTGTTGGACGAACCGACTGTGGGATTGGATATTGAAAGTCGGATGGTATTGTGGGACTTTTTACGTCAACTCAAAACAGCGGGGACAACTGTCTTAATTACCAGTCATTATTTAGAAGAAATTGATGCTTTAGCCGATCGCCTGGCAATCATTGATAAAGGCGTTGTGATTGCACAAGGTACGCCTTCGGAGTTAAAAGATAAAGTCGGTGGCGATCGCGTTACCCTAAGAATTAGGGAATTTACTCCCAAAGAAGAAGCAACTCAAGCTAAATCTCTCTTAGAATCTTTAGATTTTGTTAAAAGTGCCATTATTAACTCCACTCAAGGAAATAGCTTGAATCTCATTGTTCAAAGAGAAAATAATGTTCTCAGTAAAATAGAACAAGCGCTGTCTGGCTTAGAATTACCAACTTTTAGTTTGTCTCAATCTCGTCCTAGCTTAGATGATGTTTATTTAGCAGCCACGGGTCAAACTATTTTAGATGCAGAAATGGCGGCTGCGGGAACCAGAGATCTCAAAAAAGAGAAAAAAATGCAGATGAAGTCATAGTTAAAGAATGTCTTATAAGGAATTTAAATCAATTGCTGAGGTTCGCGATCGCTTTGAGTTAAGTATCGATGAGTCTAAAAACCTATTTGCTGATGTTCCTCCTATCGAAGTCAGCGAATTCCTGCAGCAACTTTTAGAGCGAAATATTCCTCTAGCCAACGCTATCAATACTGAAAAAGCCCGTTCAGAACTCATAATTGCCCCAACGTTATTGGAAATTCGGCAAAGGTTTGATAATGAAGTGGGCTTCTTTTCGGGTTCGGAATTTAATATTGATTTTGAGTTAGGATTGAATGGCTATTGTGACTTTATTTTAACGGCTTCACGAGAGATCTATGAGATCTGTCGACCGGTGATGACTTTGGTAGAAGCCAAGAATGAAAATATAAAAGGCGGTTTGGCGCAGTGTATTGCGGAAATGATTGCTGCGCAACGGTTTAACCAGAAAGAAAATATAAGTTTACCGATTTATGGAGGAGTGACAACGGGGACGATCTGGCAGTTTATGGTCATAGAAGACAAAGAAGTAAAAATAGATCTGCGAGAATACTATATCAGGGACACTGACAAACTTTTGGGTGTGTTGTCTCGTCCGTTTCAGGACTACTTTTAATTATTGACTTTTTATGTGAATTTTTTTGTAGGAGATCGCAATGGTGCAAGTACGGTCTAAAAAGCTGACATTAAAAGAATTTCTGGAACTGCCAGAAACCAAACCTGCCAGTGAATATATCAACGGCAAGATTATTCAAAAGCCGATGCCAAAAGGAA
>JBCCYD010000574.1:0-3684 GCA_039190385.1 Cyanobacteria bacterium P01_F01_bin.143
ACCAGGCAGAGTGGTGAAAAGAACTTGGTGTCGAGCTGTCCAAAGTTGGTATTCCTGACGCTCTTAAAGAACCCCACATATTTGAACTCACCGATTGCTCGTAGCAGAAAGAGTATGGGGACCACCCAACCTCCGTATTGCTCGGCTCTTTCGGGAAGATCATAGGCGACAAACCCGGCTCTGAGTAGATAAAAAATAGTTAAAGCAGCCAAACTAATACCTACTAAAGCACAATCTAATTTTTTAGGGTTCAATACTCTTACACCGCCTTCATTAGTAGGTAATACCTTCGCAAACCCCAATTTTCCTCCAAAAGCCCAGTAGAAATGGACCAAAGCAAGAACGAGAAAAATTAAGCTTAAAAGAATGGATAAAACCATATTACCTAAGTTAAGAGTACGTGATCACTGATTCACCGAATTGATCCTTCAAAAACCGTAAAATAGTTTTTGGCAATATATTCAAATCTGATGCTTTTTCTAAGAACACCGAGATATGCCCGTTAGGGATGGATTTAACAAGCTGGTAAAAATTCCCATAACCCACAATTAAATGGTCCAGTCCACCGCAGTCCATGTTTCCTCGTTGGCTAGCCAGCTTTAATAAGGTGGGATTGACCAGGAGTTCTTCATATCGATCGGTTTCTCCGGAGGAGCTGTCATCGGTTTTCTTTTTTTGTTTAAATACCAATTCATCATCTATGTATAGAGCGACATACCGGATTTCATTGAATTCCCTGAACAGCGATTCAATAATAGTGTCTTTATTCATCGTTATTTCCGTTTGCTTTCATAATTTATCAGTTAATCCGGACAGACACTCTTGCATCGTGTGGTCGTAGGATCACCCTACCTACGTTTCACTTCGGTAGACAGGTGTCACTGAATCTACGATCAGTTGAGTGAGGGTCCTCTTTGAATGACTCTTAGCGATTTAGATCTATTTGACTCGTTCAGATCGGATGTTTCTACCCAAAGCAATTAGCCCAACAGTAAAACAAAGCCCTGATAGAAACATCCAAAAATTTAATCCTCCTAATTTATAGAACAGTATAGGCGTCAAAATTCCACCAACCAGTAGAAATACTAAACCCAAAGAAAGATCAGACTTGCTATAAAGTCTAATTACGTAAAAGGGCCTTTCTTTTTGGGTTTTTTCACTTTCTGTTATATCCAGCATCAATGAAATTCCAATCGCGCTCAAGAACATCGTTAGAATTATCCAACCACTAAATCCAATCTGATTCTGATAAATATCTATTGACCACCAAGCAAATCCAATAAATACCACTAGTCCAATGAAAAATGTTCTAAGCTTATCATTTTCCTTAGGATTAAATACTTCTGAAATTTTGTTTTCTATGAATTCTTTAGCTTCCTCAATGTTAAAATCATCAGAATTTCGCATCATTTCATAGATTTCTAGTTCAGTTTTCAATTCCTGTTTTCTTCGAAAAGTGGAAAAAGAAGTTCTTAATCTTACCAATGCTGCAATGAAGCCAAAAGCAATAAGGGCAAGTTTTGAATAAGGCTCGATATTGGCAATGAATTCCATCTGTACTCTATTGTTTCTCACCGTTTTTTTTACCTAACTATGAAAAGGAGTTGCGTCCGGCTTGTTAAAGATAATTCTTTAAATACATCTGAGCGGACGCTCTTACTAATAGTTAGATCATAGGACCGCTCTACCTACCTTTCACTTCGGTAGACAAGTGTCGCTCAACCTACGACCAGTTGGGGTTTATGTTAAGAGTTTTAAAGCTTTGCTGTAAACCTTTTATGGTAAGAAGTCAGATTGTTTTAATCCGTCTTTGGTTAAAGATTCGACTGTTAGCTTTCTTTGGAAAGGAACCACTTGCGAATTTTTCAGATTTTTCACCAATTCATGAGCGTAGTTATGAGCGAACTTCTCCTTCTCGACTGAAGGGATTTTGTCATAGTCGTCCCAGTAATCAGAATAATCTCGTTCAGGATTTTTCTGAGATGGCAGATTTACTTTTTCGAGATATTCAACATAGTGACCCACCTCATGTAGAAATGTTCGATACAACATCGTGTTTCTTAAGGATTCAATAGTCGGTTTTAAGACGAATCCTCTTTTGTTTTCTATTATGTAGTGTCCATCTTCTACTAGCCGTTCAAATTCTTTTCTGTCTTCAATGGAGAGTGTTTTTACCCATTTAATTGTCTTCTCCATATTATATGATTCCAACATGATGGCTGGCCCCTTATGACTTCCGATTTCCACATAATAATTCAAGCGGCCCCAAACTGGCTTTAATAGTTCTTCCTTTCTTTTTGGTTGTCTTAGTATAATTAAGTTGAGACCACTAACGTCACTTGGTGGGATTTGCTTTATTAGGTGACATAGGTCGTCAATTGTGCAGGGATGGAAACTATTTTCTCGGGTTGGTTCGACCAAAAAAGTGAAAAAGACACCATGAATTTCTCTGCTTATTTCCTTATAATCAGTTAATCTTTCCCAGTATATTTTGGTGTCGTGCCTGGTGCTTGGTATTTCTAGTTTATTATCCTGCCCATGCCCTTGCTTTTCTGTGCCTATGTTTCTGTTTCTTCTGGTAGGATTTCTCAATTTACTGGTAAAGGTGCACAACTCCCAGATATGGTGCTGTGGTCTCAGAGTTTAATTAATCGTGATAAAAGTAGTTTATCTACCATTGCATTCAAAGTGGCCCGACTGGATTAGGTAGGCCCTTGCTTATAATTAGGCCGTAGGACCGCAGCCGCTCAATCAACGACCAGATGAGTTATTTTACTTAATTGCTTAAACCAACGAGCCAAGTAGGTTTGGATGTATATAAGTAGTTTGACTTACACGGATATTGAGTATTTCTGCCTTGGGATTTACAAGGACTCCCTTTAATCTCATTGAGGTGTTAAAATTTGCAAGAAACTGTTTCCATTTATTGGCAGATTCATTTCTATGTGACATGATTATAAAAAACCAAAAACTGTTTATGGCCACCATCCGAATCATGAATCTATGATTCAATAATCCTTCATATTTAATGTCAGCACACCTTAGAAAACCTGGTTCAATTAGCTTTGATGAACCATCTTCTGGATCTAAAACCTTTGATGAGGTCACAATTTGAAGTCTGAGTAAAGTCTTTGGGCAATATTCTCCATTTAAAATATATTTCGAATATCTCTTATGAGTTGCAGTTGATATGGCATGTTTTTGCGTTCTTGCAGAATTGTATGATATTTTTAACAATCCGCGAAGAAGAAGATCATAATCGTATTTTATTGCAACATCTTCACCTGAATTTATTATTTTACCGATATGATTATCATATAACTGACATAAATAAGAGTCCAGTGCAATAAGCTTAACATTGTTGCAATTCTGACAAACATCCTTTATTAAGGGATCCCCTTTGTAATGTCCATTTATGTGTTTGTTAAAGGTTAACAGTTCTTCGTTGAACCTACTAATTAGGCCACGAGGCCATATATGTTCTTTAGTAAAGGGAGGTCCGAGATCACAAAAGGCACAAGTTTTCATTTAATTTTTCATCGGTTCAACTATTTGCTCGATATAAGCTGCTTTTTATTAAAACTGTGATTGACCACATGACTGGTTGCATTATTCCCAATTAAAACGAAATTCTTCATCACCTAATGTCAAAACAGTCGGAGTCCCAGAATACATAAGGTCCAT
>JBCCYD010000575.1:0-3666 GCA_039190385.1 Cyanobacteria bacterium P01_F01_bin.143
ATCAATTGAAGGTAAACTATGCATCTTTAATGAAAATCGTAAAGTAGAAAAATGGATGAATATCAAAGTAAATACTGCTTATGGCATGAACATTTCAGATAAGTATTTGCTATGAAACAGTTCTGATGGTATAATGAGAGTATTTCAAACAGACACTTTAGAGCATGTAATGACCCTACCAAAACCACCAGTACTAGGCTCAGCTAACCAAATTGTAGGGTCAAAATAAAGTAAAAAGTTCGACTAACAAAGACAATGCTCGGTATGCTGATTGTGTTGCAGTTTGAATGGATAATAAAAATCAAAAAATATTAGTTCCTTAAAAAATTGATGAGATGGATGTTCATTCTACAGAGCTATTGTTAAGACAAGACTCAGGAAATGCTCCTTAGCTTTGTGATAGGTTGTAATTGTCAATAAGAATTACTTAATAGGAAAGCAATATTATGTCTACTACAAAAGGTTTGTTACGTCGGTTTAATCATGTAGAAGAAAATCCTATCTTGCTTGATAAAACTATTACTGAACCGGTTTGTGAAGGCTTGAATATAGCGCTATCTAGTTTCCAGGGTTTAGTTTTGCAATATCAGAAACATCATTTTGTTGTTGAAGGGGCTGAATTTTATTCTTTGCACGAATTTTTCAAAGATTGCTATGAGGAAACCGAAGAGCATGTTCATGATTTAGCTGAAAGACTTAATGGTCTTGGTGGTATTCCCGCTGCTTCTTTTACTAAACTAGCTGAGCTATGTTGCTTTGAACCAGAATCTGATGGAGCTTATGATGCGCGCGCTATGGTCGAGCATGATCTAGCTGCGGAACAAGAATTAATCAAGGTTCTTCGCAGTCAGGCAGCACAAGCAGAAAGCCTAGGCGATCGCGGTACTCGCTATCTTTACGAAAAAATATTACTCGAAACTGAAGAAAGAGCTTATCATTTACATCACTTCTTGGTGCATGACAGCTTGACTACTGCTTTTGTATCCAACTAATAGTAACTAGTTATAGAGTAGATTGAGTTTTGTATCCAATTACCCCGAACTATCAAAGTAAAAACTATTCTTTAGTTCACTTTTATGCTAATATGACTTGTGGTACTAGTTCAGCGAGTACTGTTGATTATTTCCGAAATTAATTGATCTTTCAGATCAGGTGAATTAATAACGGATTGAATCTAGCCAAAAATTTTCTCTCTATATTGACTGGAATAGCAATGTTAAAAAAACTAAGTATTCTCTTCTCCACCCTACTACTAGTAGTTGGAAGCTTCTTTGTAACGGTAAGTCCAGCCTTAGCATCCACTTATGAGGTTAAAATGGGTACCGATAGTTTCATGCTACAGTTTGACCCTAGCACTATAACTATCAAAGCTGGGGACACGGTAAAATGGGTAAATAATAAAATGTCTCCTCATAATTTAGTCTTTGACGATAGTAGCATTGAATCTCATAAAGGATTATTATTCGCCGCTGGGGATAGTGTTCAAAATACTTTCACTGAGCCAGGAACCTACTCATACTACTGTGAACCTCATCGTGGTGCAGGCATGTTAGGATTCGTAATCGTTGAATAAAATCTCAAATCTTTTTATTCTTATCTCAAAGTTTTTCTCATTATCTCAATTCAAAGGGTTGTTAGCAAGTTTGGGATCAATCAAATAGAACTGCTAGGAATAGGTATTAGATTCTAAACCCAAGTCCAATGCTGGTGCTTATCCCAACTTCTAACATCCCACATAAGTTTAATAAACCAAATTTAATATACTAAAGACTTGCTAAATTGTATTCTTATGATTTAGGCAGTCTTTTTTTTGTCTATTTGCAATCGAGACTTGTTGTTATGCTGGTAATTAAAAATTTAAATAAAACTTATTCTAATGGTATTCAAGCAATTAAAAATATTTCATTGGAAATTGAGCATGGAATTTTTGGTTTGTTGGGTGCTAATGGAGCAGGAAAATCCAGTTTGATGAGAACTTTGGCTACTTTGCAAGATGCTGATTCCGGTAAAATAATTCTTGATGAAATTAACTTACTAGATAATCCGCGACAAGCTAGAAGTGCTTTGGGTTATTTACCTCAGGATTTTGGTATTTACCCACAAGTTTCTGCTGAAGATTTGTTGGATCAATTAGCTGTATTTAAAGGTTTTACTAAAACTAAGCAAAGAAAAGAAATAGTGGCAGAGCAACTACAATTAGTTAATCTTTATCAGCAAAGAAAGCAAAAATTAGGTACATTTTCTGGAGGAATGCGCCAACGTTTTGGGATTGCCCAGGCGTTATTAGGTTCTCCCAGATTGATTATTGTAGATGAGCCCACCGCAGGATTAGATCCTAGGGAAAGAATTAGATTTCAAAATTTATTAGCTGAAATAAGTCGGGAGCGCATATTATTACTTTCAACTCATATTGTGGAAGATGTAGCGGAACTATGTTCTCAGATTGCGATTATGAATCGAGGCGAAATAGTCAAAACTGGGAGTCCGCGATCGCTGGTTCAAAATTTACAGGGGAAAGTTTGGACAAGAACGATTGATAGCAATGAGAAATTATCAGAAGAATGGAAAATAATTACTTTTAGAATGCGACAAGGAGCCAAATGGGTAAGAGTTTTTGGTGATAATGCTCCAAATAATAACTTTGAGACAGCTGAACCTGATCTTAACGATGTTTATTTTACTGCTATGTTGGATAACCCAAAAACCCAAGAAGTTATATCTTAATTAGCATTATTTGCTAACCATGTTTGTAAATCCCTCATGCTATTAAAATCTAGCAATGCTTCCCCGAGATTTTCTAATTGTTCTAGAGAAAGAGCTTCAACCTGCGATCGCACTATTGGAGATAATTCGCCTATTCGTTTAGTTAGTAGTCGGAGGACGAGAGCTTTCTCTCTTTGTTCTGCTTCTTCTTGAATTTCCTGATAAACTCGTGTTCCTTGAAGTGTAATCCCTAACATCTGTTCTATCTCCTTTCGGCTAAGTTGCTCAAACTTATACACCATTATTGTAATTAGTAGCTCGGTTGTCACGCTACTTAATTCTTCCGAAACCTCTTGTTTAGTTCTTTGTAATAAATACCTTGCTTCATCCGGTGCTTGTTCTTCATCTAGTGTAGTTAGTAGCATGACAGCTACTTCTAAAGGTAATTGACGAATATCTCCTAATTCATCTAGATAAATCCGAGTTACTTGATCACTGTTTAGTAAAGCATTATAGGGAGTAGTGACCTTTTGTTCGGTGTTGCGATTCGGATAGATTATTACTGCTTCCCAATTGCTGAATTTATGACGATTGCGATAGAAGTAGAGAAATAATTCAGCAAAAACTCTTTCATAAAGTTTTTTATCTTTTTGAAACTGTACTTCGCAAAAATAAACTGTTCCTGAATCTTTATTTTCTGGTGGAAGAAAAACCCCATCGATTTCAAATCTTGGTTCTTTAACGGCCACGGAATCAAATCGATATTTTGATGCATCTTCTGGTCTATGCTTTACCCATAAGTCCTAGAATCCTTACTCTAAAAGGATTTTAAAGATTATACTTTGGGCTAATTTATCCATATTCATTCAGACTTTTACCTAAAGTTAGGGGTTCTGAAGAGCGTATTGTTCGCGATCGCGAACAAAAGAGGACAAATCGCAAACATTAAACCAAACTTCAGAG
>JBCCYD010000576.1:0-3650 GCA_039190385.1 Cyanobacteria bacterium P01_F01_bin.143
CAATAATTTTCTGTTTTTTACCTAGTGAATGCCAAGAACATTTTAAAGATGAAGCTAAAAAAATACTAAAAATCCATAGAAAGCACATAGCTTACTGCAAAATTATTAAATTGTATTTTTGGGAAATGTTATTGATGAGGATAATAAATGACTGTTATCTAAGAGTTAAGTATGTTATTTTTAGAAGTTTCATCAAATAAGAATAATGAATTAATTTTCACTTCTAATAAATCTTCTGTCTCAATTATTGATTTTAATTATGAGTCCACAGATAAACGCAGATAAACACAGATAAACGTGCACGTGAATTTCAAAGAATATACCTTTAAAGATATTTTAATTAATAAAAACAAGGAGAAAATCATGAATAACGGAAACACTATAATAGCCATAACTGGAATAGTAGCAGCAACATTATTTGGCATTGTTGCATTACTAGTAAATTCAGAAACCAAAGTAAACTTCAACGGAACACATAATGATAGTTCCGTACAAGTTGAAATCGAACAATCGCAAATACCACAGCAAAAATAAAGCGATCGCGCTATTCCAGAATCGCATTTAATCTTCTAGGCTGAAATTTCAGTGAATAATAAGCGGCTGGAATAAAATAAAGAGCTAACAGAGTTGCACCAATCACACCTCCACCAATTGCCACAGCCAAAGGAGGCCAAAATTCCCCACCAGATAATAACAAAGGGACAAAACCGATCGCAGTTGTCAAAGTTGTAGTCAAAACATGACGAGTTGAATGTAATACCACCTCTTGAATCGCCTTCGCATTGCCAGTTTTAGCTACTGGATGATTAGAAATAGCACTGAGCACCACAATCGAATCATTCACTGCCACACCAATCAAACCAACAGTTCCGATAATAGGATTAAAACCAAAAGGATAGCCAAATAGCCAGATAGAAAATATTCCTAAACCAAAAGACGCAATCGCGACTACACCAATGACGGCAGCTAAGGGGAAAGAACCCAGAGAAAGCACTAAAACCGCTACCATCACAATAATAATTACTCCCACAGTAGAAACCAAACCACCGATAGCATCACCTCTTTCTTCTGATTCACCGCCAAATTCATAACTATAGCCTGGAGGTAAGTCGAAATTGTTATTGGTTAAATTAGTTTCAAATTGACTTAAAATTTCTGCTGGTAAGATTCCCGCCTCAAGAAAACCTTGAATTGTATTAACTCTCTGTCCGTTGTAACGAGTAATTTGGGCTAATTCTGGGACAAGTTGAACTTGACCCAAGGAAGAGAGGGGAACCGCAGTCAAACTATTATTTTGATTTCCCTGACGACTGGGAGATCTCGCTAAGAGATCTAAGGAAGTTATTTGAGATAAATTTGCGCGATCGCGATCGCCTAAACGAACTCTGATGGGTAATTCTTCATTGGATTCTAGTACAGAGCCACCAACCGCTCCTTCTAAAGCTGTATCTAACTGTTGCGCGATCGTAATGCGATCCAATCCTGTTAAACGAGCTTGTTCTTCGTCAACTTGGATTTCCAATTGAGGTTGAATTGAACCCAAGCTAGCGCGAGTATGGGTAACTTCAGGGATTTGCACCAAAGATTGTCTCGCTATTTCTCCCAATTTTTGTAGGATTTCCACATTAGAGCCATAAATTCGCATTTCAATCGGAGCAGCAACAGGAGGGCCTTGTTCTAATTGTCGGACGATAATTCTGGCTGCGGGAAATGCTTGATCTAATTCTGTCTGGAGCTTTTGAGTAATCGAACTTGAAGATAGGGTATTTAATTGCACTAAAGCTTGCGCATAATTAGCCTGTTGTTCTTTACCACCAGTGAGATTGTAGTAAAAACTAGGAATGCTTGTGCCTAATAACCAGTGAATGTCTTCTACTTGGGGAATCTCGATGATTTGTTGACGAATTTTTTTTGTTAGGGTTTGAGTCTGCGCTAAAGAAGCTGAGTCAGGTAATTCTAGTTCAATTTGTAGTTGATCTCGATCCGCAGCAGGAAAGAATTGTTGTTGGAGGCTGCCTGCTTGGATAAATCCGATCGCTGGTAATAGTAAAGCAAGAAAGATCGATAACAGAGGTTTTGCGGTAGTCCATCTGATGCTGCGTTTATATAACCGAGTCAGAGGAGGAAAGGAAATTCCAGTTTTGAGCCACGTTGAGGAGAAGATAGGGCGAGAATTATGATTATTTTTAGTTATTTGTTCTGGTTGACTTTTTCTATAACGATGTAGCTTGGCAGTTAAGGTAGGAATAATTGTCAAAGAAATAAATAGTGAACAAGAAACCGCTACGATCACGGTAACGGCGATCGTGCCGACGAATTCTCCCACACTTCCCGGTAACAGCGCGATCGGCAAGAAAGCTAAAATAGTAGTTAAAGTTGAACTTAACAGAGGTATTGCTAAAGTTTTGATACTATTGCTAATTGCTGCTTTGGCTCGATTTCCTTGACGCAAATGATTCTGCACTTCATCGACCATTACGATCGCGTTATCAATTAAAATTCCCAACGCTACAATTAATCCCGTAATCGACATTTGATGCAGCGGAATATTTAACCAATTCATCCAGCCAAATACCATCAATACTGATAGCGGTAACGATGAACCCACGATTAAAGCACTGCGCCAACCCATCATCACTACGGTGACACCGAAAACTAAAGTAGCACCGAGCAAGAGATTAAGAATTAAACCATTTAGTCTTGTTTCTACATAACCAGTTTGGGTGAAAATAATTGGTAAGCCAATACTACTAGGTAACTCTGATCGAAATTCCGCTATTTTCTCTTGAGCTAGTTTTGACCAAAGATCTAGCCTTTGCCCCGATCTTACGTGAACCGCGATCGCAATTCCAGGATAGCCATTAATCAAAGCAAGTTCGGTGGCAGGTTCAGTGATTCCTTTGCTAACAGTTGCCAGATCTTTTAAGAGAATAAATTGACTATCATCACCAAAACTAAGAGGAATTTGTCTAATTCTGGCTAAAGTATCCAATTCTCCCGCTACTTCAACCAATAAATTATTATCGTTGCTCCGTAATTGCCCTGCCGCAACTTTACTATCACTTTGGGCAATTTGTTGGGATAATTCGCTTACTGTCAAATTATAACTAGCTAGAGTTTGAGGATTAATTTCAACGACAATTTCTTCATCTGGATCGCCAAAAATTTCTACTTCTTCGGTTCCCGATATCTGTTCTAATCGTTCTTTGAAAACTTCTGCTTGTCGGCGTAAAATACCGTAATTGGGTTGGTCATCCTGTTGCCAAGTTAGAGCAGCTATAAGAGCATAGGCTTTAACTTTAATTTCTTCTAATTCTGGTTCAATAATATTCGGAGGTAGCTCCACATTAACTTCATCTAATTTATTGCGAACTCGTGTCCAAACACCATCTACTTGTTGTTTAGTAACATTTTCCTGTAATTCAATATCAATCAGAGAACTACCAGTACGAGATGTAGACTGAAAATTATCAATTTCCTCAATTTCTGTGAGTTTATCTTCGATTTTTTCTGTAATCAAAGCCTCTACTCTCTCCGCATCGGCACCAGGATAAAAAGTCTTGACTACAGCATTACGAGAAACCAGCTCAGGATCTTCCAATCGAGGAAGAGTGAAGTAAGAGGAAATCCCCCAAACAAAAATTAAAATA
>JBCCYD010000577.1:0-3643 GCA_039190385.1 Cyanobacteria bacterium P01_F01_bin.143
AAGGACAATACCTCAGAAGTTAAGAAGTCTTCAATACCTGAATTACCTCGCTTAAAGGAAACCCCTGAATTAAAAAATACTAGTGAGAATGTTCACAAAATTGTAAAAATATACTTAGAAAAGAGTATAGATTACGAATCTAAATCTCAAAGAAAGCCTTGGTTTGAACCAAAGAATTTACTATATCCAATATTGCTAAGACTAATCGTGACTTATCGGAATGAAATACTTAATTATTTTAATTGGCTATTTCATTTTTTAAAAAATCTTCTGTAAACCAAGGATATATTTATAGGCCAACAAGGATTTTACTTACTATAGATCCTTGTTGGCTACATTATTCAATCCAAACTTGCCAAACAGAATTTAAGAGAAGTCAAAAAATAAGAAGTAGAAGTATTTGCCATGTTCAATAATTAAATTTCTAGCCCAGGACTAATAACCATCACCTCAACAGAACCGATCGCGTATTGACCATCCAGCACCTCAATTACCTGATTCAATAGACAATTATCAAAAGTCACCTGATCACTGGAGACTCAAAGTTCTTCATCGTATTTGGTCATGATGACTTCTAATCGAAATAACTTGTTGCGATCGCGATAACTCCCGTCGAACAAAATCTAACTTTTGTCGTAACTCTTGATTCTCTTGGTTTAAGAGAATATTCTCTAAAATTTTTCTCAATTTAAGATGCGTTTGCGCTACATTGTATATTTTGTCGCGTGATCAGAACAAAACATAAATATTTATAGCTTAATTTAAGAAAAAACTAGAGTACTATACATTGTCTCGGAGAAAAGGGATAATGAAATGGCAACCCGCAATTCTACGTAGATTAATTTATATGTAATGTGTTCATGAATTAATGTAAGCAAAAATTTCATTCATAGGCTCAACATTCTCTCTCATTGACTCTCCAACCTTAAAAAATGAACTCATCAGATTTTTACTTAAAAAAACGCCAACAAGAACAGGATAATGTAAAGAAGTTACTTATTGCTAGTTTCATTGGCTCGACATTATTACATGGGATGTTAATTGCGTTATATCCCGCTTGGAAAATTTCCCAAGTTCCTGAGAAACAAGAAAAACCTATTGAATTAATTTTAGTCGATAAACCAAAACCCAAACCGATAGAAACCAAAGTAATACCCCAACCAAAACCAAAGCCTAAACCTAAACCGAGACCAATAGAAACTAAGGTAGTACCAAAACCAAGACCTAGATTAACTCCTAGACCAAGAGCTAAAACTCCGCCAAAGCGTCAACCAACAGTTACGCCAAAACCACAAGTTACAACTCCAACACCTCCCAAACCGCAACCAGAAACCACGCCCCAGGTTGTTACCAGCCAACCTAGAGAGATCATTACAACACCTTTTCCCACAGGAAATACCGCTCCTACTGCGCCAGTCCAAACGGGCAATACAGGAGTAGTTAGCACTGAGGCAAAAGAGCCAAGCTCACCCCCCCCCGTCGCGGTTACTTCACCCCCACCGCCACCACCAAAACCCATAACAGATCCAGGAGGAGTAAACTGTGTGGCTAATTGTCAGCCCAAATATCCCTCTGCTTTAAATGGAGCTGAAGGTAGCGTCGGAGTTAGACTTACAATTAACTCTAGCGGGAATGTTACTGGTGCCCAGTTGGTTCGTGCCAATAGTAATGTAGCTGTAAATAGACAAGCTTTATTAGCTGCCAGACGCATGAGATTTGGCAAAATTAATAATCAAGCAGGGGCTATCGTAACGGTGAAAATCAACTTTACTGTTAAAGGCTCAGAATTTGATCGTTTAGCAAGGCAAAGGCAAGCTGAATTAGAAAGAGAGCGCAAAGCAAAACTAGAACAGGAGCGCCAACAAAGAGAAGCTGCGGCAAGAGAAGCTCAATTGGAACGAGAACGACAAGCCAAATTAGAAGAGGAGCGAAAACAGCAAGAAGCAGCCAGGCAAGCTGAGTTAGAAAGACAGCGTCAACAGCAAGAAGCAGCCAGGCAAGCTGAATTAGAAAGACAACGTCAACAAGAATCTTCAGCAACACCAGCAAATCCGAATAGTGTAACGGAAAAGGAACGAGAAGAAGAGATGATACGTAAATTCCGCGAACGTATTCAACAACAACAAGAATAAATGATTTATTTATGTTAAAAAAGTTGTTTATTCAAAAAAAAGTCCATCGCCATATTTGGATTTTGGGTCTTGTTAGTATGCTAACTGATACTGCTTCCAAGATTATTCAATCTTTATTACCTTTATTTCTAGTATCAGTATTAGGTGCCAATTTAGTAACGGTAGGCACTATTGAAGGAATTGCTGAAGCAACCGCTTCTATCGTAAAAATGTTTTCTGGTGCCTTGAGTGACTACTGGGGCAGACGGAAAGAATTAGCGATCGCGGGATATGGTTTATCAGCTCTGATTATCCCGATTTTTGCTTTGGCAAATAGTCCGCTTTGGGTTTTAATTGGTCGTTTTGGCGATCGCCTGGGCAAAGGTATTAGAGTCGCCCCCAGAAACGCTTTAATTGCCGATGTGACATCCCCCGAAAATAGAGGAGTTGCCTATGGATTGCGCCAATCCCTAGATACCATTGGGGCTGCCCTTGGCCCTTTGCTTGCCGTTGCCTTGATGTATGGTTTTTCGCAAAATTTTCGACTGGTATTTATTCTTACTACGATTCCAGGGATTTTCGCGGTAGCCCTGTTGATTTTTGGCATCAAAGAAAATAGCGAGCCTCCTGAAGCCAATTCTCGTAAACTTAATTGGGGAATGGTTAAAAATTTAGATCGTGGATATTGGATTTTATTAGCGGTAATTTTAATATTTAGTCTCGGTAATTCTAGTGATGCTTTTTTATTATTGCGATCGCAGCAAGTGGGGATTGACAATACCTTGATTCCCCTATCTTTCATGGTAATGAATTTCACTTATTTTTTAAGTGCCTATCCCTCAGGAGCCATATCTGATCACATTGGGAGATACGGTTTGATTTTGACTAGTTTTTTGCTCTATACTTTAGTCTATCTAGGTTTTGCGATCGCTCAAGCTCCTTGGCAAATTTGGTGTCTGTTTGCTATTTATGGCTTGTATCTAGGGATGAACAAAGGATTATTGCTCGCAGCGATCAGCGATCGCATACCCAGTGAATTAAGAGGTACAGCTTTTGGCCTGATTGCCCTATCGACAGGAATAATTTTGCTACCTGCTAATCTCATTGCTGGTTTACTCTGGGACAAAATAAGCTATCAAGCACCCTTTTTCTTTGGTAGTGTCATGGCGATGATTGCAGGACTTTTATTGATATCAGAATTTAATTTTGTTAATTCAAGAAATTCCTAGCAACTATTTTTATAGTATTTTTTATATAGCACCACGTCATTTAGTTTGGACATTAGTTAACGCTCAAGCCTATGATTAGTAAACTTTTGACTTTTGATACTAAATACGATTAGTAAAACCGACTTTTGAATTTGATGAGACAGATGCACAGAATTGTTTTATTCCTGAAAATAAATAGGTTATATAAATAGAATTTGGTATGAAGCATCTATAGATAAAGTTAAAGATCTTTAGTAAATAGTTTTTGACAAAGTATTTTCTTTTTTAAAAGCTTTAGTAACTTTTTGCAACTATACGAGTTAA
>JBCCYD010000578.1:0-3623 GCA_039190385.1 Cyanobacteria bacterium P01_F01_bin.143
GTGTCTACTTTGCTATTCTATCTCGCTGATTATCTTGATTGCTTTATATTACATTTTGACGTGCGGAAAGTGGGATGTATAATCAAGGCTTGTTTTTATGTAATTAAATTTATGAATACTCTGTCTAACCCTATTTATCCTGTGATTTGGCAAGATGATCGCGTAGTCCTAATCGATCAGACTCGTTTGCCAGAGGAGCATAATACAGTTAATATTAACCGTTCTCAGGATATGGCAGAGGCCATTAAAACGATGATTGTTCGTGGCGCACCTGCTATTGGAGTCGCCGCAGGTTATGGGATGTATCTGGGAGCTCGGGAAATTGAGACAAGCGATCGCAAAGAATTTATCAAGCAGCTAGAAGCGATCGCTCAGATGTTGCGGGAAACTCGGCCCACAGCAGTAAATTTATTTTGGGCAATTTCGCGCATGCTCAGAATGGCAGAGGAATCGGTGGGGACAGTAGACGAAATTAGGGCAACGTTACTAGAAACGGCCAAAGCGATTCAACTTGAAGATCTTCAAACCTGTCAGGCGATCGGCGATCATGGTTTATCTGTGCTTCCTGAGAAACCTCAATCTACTATTTTGACTCATTGTAATGCGGGATCTTTGGCGACTGCTGGTTATGGAACGGCATTGGGCGTAGTGCGATCGGCATGGCGAGAAGAAAAATTGCAAAGAGTTTATGCTGATGAAACCCGTCCTCGTTTGCAAGGAGCAAAACTCACAGCTTGGGAATGTGTGCAAGAAGGCATTCCTGTTACTGTGATTACCGATAGTATGTCGGCTCATTGTATGCGAGAAGGCAAAATTGATTTGGTTGTGGTTGGTGCAGATCGTATTGCCGCGAATGGAGATACGGCGAATAAAATTGGTACTTATTCTCTAGCGATTATTGCCCAAGCCCATAATGTTCCTTTTTATGTGGCGGCACCTTTTTCGACGATTGATTTTTCTTTATCGGATGGGAGTAAGATTCCCATTGAAGAACGTAATGTTATGGAAATTCGTCAGATTGGTGACACTAGTTTATGTCCTGAGGGTGCAGAATTTTATAATCCTGCTTTTGATGTAACTCCTGCTAGTTTAATTGCGGGAATCATTACTGAAAAAGGCGTGATTAAGCCTGGTGAATTAGCAAAATAAATACGTATCTCTATTAACCAGATTCTAGCAACAAAATTTTTCGTATTTCAGCAAACATAGCTTTTCATAACAGTGATGGTGTATCTTTCTTCAATAGAGAAGGTTCTAAAAAAGGTAGTAAAAAATTAAAATAGTAGCCATGAAAAATCTATGGAATGATCAAGAAGCAGCAGAATATCAAGGAGATTTAGGACTACGAGTTTATACATCTCGTTTGCTAGGGCGAAATCCTTCCTTGGTTTTACATGGAGGCGGCAACACTTCAGTCAAAATACGCGAAACAAATCTAGTTGGAGAATCAGAAGATATTCTTTATGTCAAAGGAAGTGGTTGGGATTTAGCAACTATCAAAGAACCCGGCTTCTCTCCCGTCAGAATGAATCACTTACTCAAATTAGCTAAACTACCTTCTCTAAGCGATCCGGAAATGGTCAATGAGCTGAAAACTCAAATGACCCTTGCCACTGCACCATCACCTTCAGTAGAAACTATTCTCCACGCAATCTTACCCTATAAATACGTCGATCATACCCATGCCGATGCTGTGGTCACTGTTACCAATACACCCGAAGGATTAGACCGAATCAAAGAAATCTATGGTGATTCAGTAGTAGTGATTCCCTACATCATGCCAGGATTTGATCTGGCTAGAATTTGCGCTGAAAAATTTGCTGCCGAATCCCATGACAAAACTGTTGGCATGGTCTTAATGAGTCACGGTATTTTTTCCTTTGGCAATACAGCTCAAGAAGCCTATAGCTCAATGATTGAACTAGTAGGTAAAGCAGAAGCTTATCTCCAAGAAAAAAACGCCGTACCAAAAAAAATTCCTAACCGTTCAACTAATGACGATAAAATTCTCGGTCAGACTTTGGCTAATTTACGTTATCAGCTAGCCAAAAATGTAGGATATCCCGTTATCTTATCCAACCATCGCGAACCTAAATATTTAGAGTTTGCCCAACGTGATGATTTAGCAGCGATCGCACAACAAGGGCCAGCCACTCCTGACCATATAATTCGAACTAAACGCATACCTTTATTGGGTCAAAATGTCGAATCCTATGTAAATGATTACAAAGCTTACTTTAAAGCTTATGCCAAAGCTGATCATGTGATGCTTGATCCGATTCCTCGGATAGTTATTGACCCCGAATTAGGAATTTGTACCGTAGGCAAAACTATTAAAGCAGCAAATATTGTCGCCGATATCTACGACCATACAATTGATGTCATTGAGGGAGCCACCACATTAAGTGAATATCGAGCTTTGCCGGCTAAAGACCTTTTTAATATGGAATATTGGGATTTAGAACAAGCGAAATTACGCAGAGGTGGCACTCCCCCAATCTTGACAGGAGAAATTGCTCTAGTAACAGGGGCAGCATCAGGCATCGGCAAAGCCTGTGTTGATTCTCTGCTCAAACGAGGAGCGGTAGTTGTGGGCTTGGATATTAATCCTGAAATTGAAACCCTCTACGATCGCGCTGATTTTATGGGCATGGTTTGTGATGTGACTGATGAAGCGGCATTGATTCAAGTTTTAGAGACAACTGCTCGCAAATTTGGCGGTCTGGATATCCTAATTCTCAATGCCGGAATTTTTCCTCCGGGATGTTCTATTGCCGAGCTTAGTGGGAAAACCTGGAATAAAGTGATGTCAATTAACCTAGATGCCAACTTTACTTTAATGAGGGAATCTCATCCTTTCTTGAAACTCTCACCCAATGGTGGACGAGTAGTAGTTATTGGCTCCAAAAATGTTCCCGCTCCTGGCCCTGGTGCTGCTGCCTATTCCGCTTCTAAAGCAGCCCTGAACCAATTAACTAGAGTGGCAGCCTTGGAATGGGGTAAAGATCGGATTAGAATTAATTCTTTGCATCCCAATGGAGTTTTTGATACAGGAATTTGGACAGAAGAAACTCTATCAAGTCGAGCTAAACATTATGGTTTAACTGTCGAGGAATATAAAACCAATAATGTTCTCAAAGTTGAGGTCACCAGTGAATCGGTAGGAGAATTAGCTGTCGAACTTTGTACTCCTTTATTTGCCAATACCACCGCAGCCCAGATTCCGATTGATGGCGGTAATGAGAGAGTTATATAAACAAATAGTAAGGAATTAGGGAATTAGGGAAATAGGGAAGTCAGAGAATAATTATTCCCCATTTCCCCAAGTAGGAAAAGAATTAACTATATGGGTTAAGGGAACGCAAACTGAGATTTCGGAAATTTTATCTGGACTTACTGATTAAATAGTAATTTGTATAAAGAGAAGATATATGATAAAGCTTATTTTTCTGCAAGATCCGTAAGCAATTGACCGATACAAATTGGATTATTATTAAGGATTTAATCACGAATAATTACTTAAGTAAAAACAACAATTATTTTATTTTTTAGCTATGAAAACTGTAATCTTTTTGTAGTTTAAGTACAATAAATAACCTTGTGATAAAAAAACCAGTAATAAC
>JBCCYD010000579.1:0-3612 GCA_039190385.1 Cyanobacteria bacterium P01_F01_bin.143
CCACTTTTAATTTTCAATTTTTTAATTATCTAGATTTAGGAGAAAAAAAACGTGAGCGAACCGACAAGAACCCTCTGTCCTTACTGTGGCGTAGGTTGTGGTTTAGAAGTTTTACCTCCAGCCCAACCAGGAAAAGCAACCACTAGAAATAGTGATGGTAAGCCAATGTGGCAGGTTAGAGGCGATCGCGCTCATCCTTCTAGTCAAGGTAAAATCTGTATTAAAGGCGGCACGATCGCCGAATCCTTGGATAAAAATCGTCTCAAATATCCCATGATGCGAGATTCTCTAAACGAACCATTTCGTCGTGTTAGTTGGGATCAAGCCTTGGACGCGATCGCTCAAAGAATTCGTCAAGTCAAAGCAACCCAAGGCCCAGAAGCCATTTGTATGTATGGCTCGGGTCAATTCCAAACCGAAGATTATTATATAGCTCAAAAATTACTCAAAGGTTGCCTAGGAACCAACAACTTTGATGCCAACTCCCGTCTCTGTATGTCCTCCGCCGTTGCCGGATATATTCAGAGTTTTGGCTCCGATGGCCCCCCAACCTGTTACGATGACCTGGAAGAAACTGACTGTGCCTTCCTAATTGGCACCAACACCGCCGACTGTCATCCTATCGTTTTCACTCGTTTGCGAATGAATCACAAGAAAAATCGCAAAGTCAAAATGATTGTCGTCGATCCTCGTCTTACCAAAACCGCAAAAGCAGCAGACTTACATCTTGCCATCCAACCAGGAACCGATATTGATCTGCTTAATGGCATTGCCCATTTAATCATGCGTTGGGGCGAACTCGATACACTCTTCATCGATGAATGCACCCAAGGATTTACTAAATATGCCGAAATAATCAAGCATTATCCCCCCGAACTTGTCGCCCAAAGATGTGGCATTACCCAAGAAGATCTAGAAACCGCTGCTCGTTATTGGGTTGAATCAGAAAAAGTCCTCTCCCTCTGGTCGATGGGAGTAAATCAATCCTCCGAAGGCACCGCCAAAGTTCGCACCATTATCAACCTCCATCTGATGACAGGAAATATTGGTAAACCAGGAGCTGGCCCTTTCTCCCTCACAGGTCAACCCAATGCCATGGGTGGTCGCGAAGCAGGTGGGTTATCTCATATTTTGCCTGGTTATCGAGTCGTGAAAAATGCCGCTCATCGCGCCGAACTAGAAAAATTCTGGAATATTCCCGAAGGAAGTATTTCTCCAGTTCCCGGAAAAGATGCTTGGGCCATGATTACCGGTCTCGAAACAGGAGATGTTGGGCTGTTATGGATCGCGGCAACCAATCCTGCGGTGAGTATGCCCGATCTAGAGAGAACCAAAAAAGCACTGCTCAAATCCCCCTTTACGATTTGCCAAGATGCTTACTATCCCATTGAAACTGCTGACTATGCCCATGTTTTGTTGCCCGCCGCTCAATGGGGAGAAAAAACTGGTGCCATGACCAATTCCGAACGAGTGGTTACTCTTTGCCCCCAATTTCGCTTGCGTCCTGGAGAAGCTCGACCCGACTGGGAAATCTTCGCTGAAGTTGGTCGCCGTTTAGGATTTACCAAAGAATTTGATTTTGTTAATTCGGCGGCAGTTTATAACGAATTTGTCCAGGTTACTAAAGGGCGACCCTGTGATATGACTGGTTTGACCCATGGTAGATTACGCCAACAAGGCCCGATTCAGTGGCCCTGTCCCTTGGAGGAAGTTGAGGAAATAGGTAGTGAAGCGATCGCGCTGTTGTGTGAGACCCAAGGAAATATCAGTGAACAGGACAAAGCGCAATCAGGATTATTTTCCTCGATCTTTAATAGTAAAGATCAAAAACCAAAAGCGAAGAGAATGTATACCGATGGCAGATTTAATACCGCTGATGGTCGAGCGAAATTTGCAGACTTTCATTCCAAGGGTCTTGCCGAACCAATTGACAATGAATATCCCTTTGTTTTAACTATTGGGCGACTTTATGAACATTGGCATACTATGACTCGCACCGGGCGTATTCCCAAAATAATGAAACGCCAACCCCAACCATTTTTGGAGATTCATCCCAAAGATGCTCAATTTTTAAACCTTGAAGAAGGGGAAATGGTGGAACTGCGATCGCGTCGAGGCATGGCTCGTTTTCCTGCCAAAATTACCAAAGCGATTTGTCCGGGAACAGTGTTTGCACCCATGCATTGGGGCGCTTTATGGGCAGAAAATGCCGAGGCCAATGTTTTGACCCATCCTGAAGCTTGTCCGATTTCTCTGGAGCCGGAACTTAAAGCCTGTGCTGTAAAGTTAATTCCTGTAGCTGAAGTTGAGTTATCCGCGATCGAGGATTCATTTCCTGTCAGCGAACAAAGCTTATCGACGGTGAGTTCTTAATTTTTTGTCTCTAGACGTCGTCATAACATAATCGCTACAATTGGATTATGTTTATCTAAGATAACGATGAGTTTAACCGCAGCAATTATTGTTGAATTAGCGTTTAAAAAAATTCTGGAAACCAGTGCAGGAGAATTAAGTAAGAAGTTTACGGTAAGTGCGATCGCGAAAATGGATGAGTTACGCCAGATGATCCAGGATAAATTCACTGGTAATTCCAGAGCGGAAACTGCCATTAACGCGATCGCGGATGGTTCAACTTCAGAAATTCCTCGCCTGGAAGTCTATCTCGAAGATCTCATGAGAGATGATCCAGAATTTGCCAATCAACTACAGCTCCTAGCCCAAGAAATCAATGCAGGGAAGCTACAAGACAATAGCAAAATTGAACAAAATAACTACGATAACAGTACAGGTTCGATCAATAAGCTAGAAAATGTAGAAGGTGGAACCAACTATATTGGCAACATTACAATAAATCAAAATAAACCTGATGATTGACTAGAGTCGTCCGAACGGGAACGGACAAGGTTAACTCCCCCCAGTAATATTATCAATCGTGGTTCATCTCATTTTATTGGTCGAGACGATGAACTACAGAAGCTTGATGAGAATTTGCACAAAGTAGATCGCTTGCTGATTTGTGCTGTCTCAGGAATGGGCGGTATTGGTAAGACTGAATTAGTTTTGCAATATGCCTTACGATATCAAGCTAAATATCCTGGGGGTTTATGTTGGTTAAACAAAGGAGATATTAGCAGCCAAATCATTTCTTATTGTCGTAATACTTTGGGTCTCAAAGTTCCTGAAAACTCGGATATTACAACCCAACTCAATTTTTGTTGGCGCGAATGGCAACCAGGCAATGTGTTATTTATTGTAGATGATGTTGCTGATTATGGCGCGATCAAAGATTATTTACCACCAGCTCAACCAAGATTTAAGATTCTCATTACTAGTCGGCAATATTTAGGTAGTAATATCAAGACTATTTCTCTAGATATTTTAAAAGAAAATGCCGCATTAGATTTATTGCGTTCTCTGACAACTGATAAACGGATTAATGAGCAAATCGAAACAGCTAAAAAGTTAGTTAAATGGCATTGGTCACAAGTTAAGGAATTAGGAAATTTGTCAAGGGGGAAGAAAAATCATGTGAAACTACCAAGCAAAGAAGAGTTGAGTAATTGTAATTGCCCATGAGTAACAACCGAAAACGTTGCCTTGACCATGCAAAAA
>JBCCYD010000580.1:0-3611 GCA_039190385.1 Cyanobacteria bacterium P01_F01_bin.143
ATAAATTTCTTGCCCACCAAAATCCCAAATATTAAGTTGAAAGGGACGATTTTTATTTTCGTTTTTAGCTTTAACTGAAAATAAATAATTATTAATAGTAATACCTTTTGTGCGATCATCTATTTTGGGCAGTGGACAATTATTGTCCTGTATTTTATGAGCTAAGGTAGTTTTGCCTGCTCCACCTTCACCAACAATCAACATTTTTGCTTCGTAGAGATAGTCTTGGCCTTGAGTAACGAGTTGAGAGTAATAATTAAGGGTAGCTTGATTTCCTTGTTTGACTATTTCTAAAGGTGGTTCTTCTATGGGATTACCAGATAAATTTATACAATCTACTCTATTCTCATCTTCTATCTCTATTTCTAGTTTCTTTTCTGCTAACCAACTAGGAATTTTCTTTATTTGATTACCATCTAAATATATCGTAGTTAAACTAGTAAGCTTAGTAATAGATTCTGGTATATTTGTTAGTCGATTTCCGTATAAATCTAGCCTAGTTAAACTAGTAAGTTTAGCGATAAATTCTGGTATATTTGTTAGTTGATTTTTACCTAATCTTAGACTAGTTAAACTAGTAAGTTTATCGATAGATTCTGGTATATTTGTTAGTTGATTTCCAGTTAAATATATCGTAGTTAAATTAGTAAGTTCACTAATAAATTCTGGTATATTCGTTAGTTGATTATTACCAAAGCTTAGATTAGTTAAATTAGTAAGTTTAGTAATAGATTCTGGTATATTTGTTAGTTGATTTCCACTTAAATATAGGTTGGTTAAACTAGTTAGTTCAAGCACAATGTCAGGAATTTGGGTTAACTCTTGATAACTTAAATCGAGTCGTTCGCTTTGTTGTTTCTTTACCTCGTTAATCTTTTGAAGTACACGCTCACTCACCATTAGCTTTTCCTCTTCGATTTAGCCTCTAATATTTTCAATATCTTCTCAACAGAAGCTTTCTCATTGTTTATCCTGATAATCGTTACTTACCTCTTTTTTAGCATGTATTGAGTATACCTTAACAAGCGATCACACTACTTCAAAGATACTGCGAAAGAAGCAGGAATCAAAAATATTCATCAAACAGCATAGCGATCAGCCAAAGGCTGGCAATGCGCGATCAGAGATCGCGTTTTAATTGTTAACCTTGGACAATTCAAAGATGAAGAGCTTAAATTATGCAAGGTTAATTACCAATTCTTCATCGAACTTTACCAAGGTAGAATTTCACCATTAGAATGCCAGAAAGTTCCTGTATTTTCTAGATTCAACTCATCAATACGAGCTAGTAATCCTTTAACTGATTGTTCGGTACTTATTCCTGCATCAGTAAAATTAGTCATCCGAGTTTTCACCAAACCTGGATGCAAAATAGCAACAGCAATTCCTTGAGGTTTGAGATCCACAGACAATGATTTCCCTGCCATTGATAAAGCAACCTTAGACATCCGATAACCGTAAGAACCACCCGAAGTATTATCATCAATTGATCCCATCCGACTTGTCATCATAATGATTTTTGAGCCTTCTTTAAGATTGGGTAGCAAAGCCTTAGTAAACTGTAATGGCGCGATCGCATTAACTTCAAATTGTCTACGAATACTATCAATATCTAAGTGCTCAAGACTAATTCGTTCAACAATAGCAGCATTGTTAATCAAAACATCAATTATTTTGCCATTAACTCTTGTTATTAAATCGATAATTTGCTCCTCAGAGGTAATATCAATACCTGTTTCCACCGACACCCCTAAATCATTTAATTCTTTTGAAGCTGAGCGACAAACTGCGATAACGTTATGTCCTCGCGACTTAAGTTGACGACAAAACTCTAACCCAATACCTCTATTTGCACCTGTCACTAAATAAGTACTCAACTATCCCAACTCCTGATCATTACTTGTAATTAGTCTATTAAGGCAATCTACAGTCCAGCAAAAGCTGCGATCGCATTTTTAAGAACATTCATAAAACAATAGCGCGATCGCCTATGACAAAAAAAGCGATTATCTATGCATAGGTTTTTGTCGTCTCTAGAAATAGACTATTTATTGATAACTGATTAATAGTTCCACTGATTTAGAGAGATAAACTGATTCGTTAGAGGAATACCAGCAGCTTCGAGGTTAGAGATCGCTTTGACAATTGTTTTAAAACTCATATTTTTGAAACGATCAGCATTACTATAAACTACTAAAATACCTGAATGATTAGGATTAATATTGTGTAACTCTTCAAAATCATCGCAGTTATGAGTCAGAAGAATCAAATTGGCTTTATCAGCATAGTCAAGAACCACATCATCTGAGGAGCCAGCCAAACCAACTTCATTGATAGTGAATACTTCATGACCAGCTTTCTCTAAAACACTGACCAAGCGTTTAGCTTGCGAATCCTCATCAAGTAGTAATCTTAGGCTCAAGGCTAATTCCTTTTGCTTCTAACCGACGGCGCTCCTCATCTGCATCCTGCTTCAGCAGATCTTGATTAGCTTCACAGTAGGAGATCGCTTCCGCGACTTCATCCAAAGACAAATCCCAATTATAAGCTGCTTCTTCAGGGGTCATTTCTTCTACCTGCATCGTACTCCAAACCGTGAAGGGTCTAAGCCTTCTTTCCTTAAAATGAAGCTGCTTTCTCCAAGGATGAGGTCGGTTTTCTAAATACTTCCATTGATTTTTTAAGGTATTAGTAGTCATCATTTGTTTCCCTGTAGCTATATTTTTTAATCAAGCGATCGCGTTACTTGACCATATCGTAACCAAAAATGAGATTGCATTTTCAAGAACATTCATCAAAGATCAGCGATCATCCATGCATGATAAATCTCTTAATACCAACATTTGCATCGATGACATAATGCAAAGATTCACTCATCTTTCTCGATCCTCTCTAATTAATTCCGTGCTATCTGGTAATCCAAAATCTGCTGGATTAACACGACGATGCCGATCTATTTCTGCTTGTAGTTGAGGAACTGCTTTTCTTCTTTGTTCCCAAGTAGGATCAGTTTCTGGAGAAATGAGAAATTTTAATTTTTCCTGTGACTGATTTAAAGATTGTTTCAATAGCGCGATCGCTTGTTCTTGGGTGCTACGATTATTTTTGACAGCAAGTTGCTCTATTTGAGTTAACATCCCCTCGGGAAGATTATCCAGATTCAAAGTTGTCATTATTTGTCTCCCTGTAGCTATATTTTTCAATAACGCGATCGCGTTACTTTCCCATATCGTAACCAAAAAGAAGATCGTATTTTCAAAAACATTCATCAAAGATCAGCGATCACTCTATTGAGTAAAGGCGATCGCTTTTTTTGTGAGTTCCAAACTTTGATTTACTAAGATAATTTACTAGGATAGAGATTAAACTGAGTTTTTGGTAGATATGTTGATCAATGACCAATTGCCAATAAAAATCAATTATCTTTTAAAACAAGATCTAACCTTGAGTTTTTCGGGAATGAGTTGGGAAGATTACGAAAAATTTAATTCAGCAGAATATCAAGGATATCGAACATCTTTTTTAGATGGAGTAATTACTATTATGTCTCCTAGTCAAAATCATGAAATGATTAAAGACTTTATTTTTATATTAGTAATTACTTATTGTGA
>JBCCYD010000581.1:0-3605 GCA_039190385.1 Cyanobacteria bacterium P01_F01_bin.143
ATATTTTTTACATAAAATTCCTTAATGATCACGGAAACTTTATATAACACTTAAGTAGTCACGGATATACTAATACTAACAAATTTAAATGATTTAACTCCTCCGCCAATAATAAATTAACAAGTAAATTAATGGACAACATAAGCGATTATCTAACCTCTATTCAGCAAGAAGTCGTTGCTGAAGAAAAAACTGTTAAAGTAGCAAGACTAATTATTCTTTTAATCAAAATTGAAAAAGAACTTAATACTGTTAAAGCGACTTTAGTTAAACTTCAAAATCACCAGCAAAAGTATAAAAAAGATTCTCCTTTATCAGGACAAATTCATCAAAAACTTGATACAGTTAACGATTTATTAGAAAAAATCCGCAAAGCTAGACTAAATTTGAATTTCTATTTTATCTAAACCAGGAATACAAAAAAATATGCAAAGCAATTAAAGTCAGACTTTTTGAGTCTGATTTTTGCGTAAAGAACTTTAATTCTTCTCTCTTCTTAGTCCCACGCATTATAGAGAGAAAATTAACCTTATATCACAACTCATCCCACGACGGATAAGCCTTCGACAATAACAGACGGAGTATAACAAGAACCATTCCAAGAGAGATCGCTTCCCAATGCCACAATCTCTTTTAGGACAGTATAAACATTGCCTGCGATCGCGGTATCTTTAACTCGACCCACAATTTCACCATTGCTAACGCGATAACCCAAATCGACATTAATCGAAAAATCTCCCGAAATATCCGCACCATTGCCCAAAATCTGATCAACAATAATTCCGTTATCCAGTTTTTTAATTAAATCTTGGAATGAGCTATTGCCAGCTTCCAAAATTACATTAACTAAAGAAGGAGTAGGATAGCTGCCTAAACTGGGACGAAAACCATTTCCCGTAGTCTCTAGACCTAATTCTCTGCCGATAACGCGATCGCAATAAAAATTCTCTAATCTTCCTTGAGTAATTAATGGCAAATCCCGAGTTGCCGTACCTTCATCATCAAAAGGACAACTATGGGGTTCGAGATTCGGTTTTTGAGACATGCTCAATAAAGGAGAAATTACTAGATCCCCTTTGTTCTGGCTCCAAGGAGATGATTGCTCTAGCACCCGTTTGCCACTTAATGCCATCAACACTGTATCCCATAAAAGAGTTGCGGCATTAGCAGTGAATAAGATGGGCATTTTTCCAGTTAAAGGTTCGGCATTAGTTTGTGCCCAGTTAAGGCGTTGCACAATATTGTTAATTATGCGATCGCTATCTAAGCTGTCTTTGCTATATTCCCCATCGTAAATCCCCAGCAAATCTTCTCCTCGGACTAATTCGACGCCCAGCGAATAACTTAAAGATGTTTCTGTGTATTGACAATAAAGTCCTCGGGAATTGATGAGCGTAGTCGTTTCAGTTTCGCATTCAAGCTCAGCGCTGCAAATAGTTTCTGGATAAAGATCTCGAATTTTCGCGATCGCATCTCGACCGAGATCAATTAAATCTTCAATAGGCAAACTCTTGCCTGTATCAGGGTGAATAGCTTCTCTTGCAGGGGCTAATTCAATAATTTGGGGATCATTCAGTTCAGTAATCGCGATCGCTTTATCAACTAAAGTTTGGGGTGCTACTTGCCCATAGGCAACAGCTAAACCTGGACATTCTTCACGCCATAATCTTAAAGCTGTACCGACCGATTGAGAGCTTTCTAATTGTTTAAGACGATTGGCTTCAAAAAAGATCGGGCGAGATTGCGATCGCACATGATAGACTTCGCTATCTTGAATCCCAGATTTTTTTGCTAGTTGTAAAAATTGTTCTAATTCTCCTCTCATATATTTACTTAATAACTAAAGTTGAGAAATTGGACGTGATCTTTAACATGGTAAGCCTTGCTTAATACTAGAATACTTTTGTCCGGTGCTACTGCTCCTAAATGAGTGCGTGCATGGCGCTTCTTTTAACCCTACGGTGTACACATAAGTTGGGACTGAGAAAGTTTCCAGCCGAAAAAAATAGATTCAAATCGTCGAAGACCATAAATAAAAGTAGGCATACCAGGAGGCTTCTGGGAAAGATAACCGGACCAACTACCCAGACGAGCAATCAGCCAAGTAGCCCAAGGCAGAGAAGCACGAGGATAAGGGTTTTGCTGTTTTCGAGTTGTTCCTTGTAATGCTTGTTCTCAAGAAAGAACATCATGAGTTGTTAGTAAGCGCCAATGAATCGGCTCTTGTTCAGTTGGAGGACAAATTTCTTCTACTTCTACGGCATAAAGAGACACACTATTAGGATAATCAAACCCTTTTAAAGATTTAGGTCGCTGAATTTTAACTTGACCAAAACGCACTTTCAGCCAAGCTTTTCTGTCAAAGCGTGGAATTCGCTTATCTGCTGGAACATCAATCGTATAAGTTCCTGCTATAGGCTGTTGTAAATAACTATAAAGAGATATCTTTTGGTCAAATAATCGACGATCTTGACGTGCTCTGATCAGAAGGTGATTGTATTTATGAAGAATTGTTGCCCATTCTTCATAAATGTCACTTTCGCGATCGCCTATATGGGTGACCATTTTGGCTCCTCCTGCAAGACAACATCTTTGACTTTTTTCTAAGGTTTTCTGTCAAAGATTGGCGCTGTGCGATCGCGAAGTACCAGGCCGCGATGAATCATGTAAGCAAGACAGAATATAATATTTCTATCTGACATTGTCTTTGATTATGGCTTTTGACCCAAAACTGATCGACAAAATTTACAATGCCTTTGATCCTTTTGAACCTTTAGAACCTGGGAATCCTGCCTATGTTGAATGTGGCAAGGTTCGAGGAGATAGCAATATTGAGCAAGATTTGGGTAGAAAAATTGTTCGGGCTGATTCTCCGACCTGTCAATTATATGCAGGTCATCGAGGTGCGGGTAAATCTACAGAATTACTGCGATTAAAAAAGTATTTGGGTGAAAATCAATGTTTTGTGGTCTATTTCAGTGCTGATAAGGAAGATATCGACTCAGAAGATGCTCAATATACGGATATACTCTTAGCTTGTACCAGGCATTTACTGGAAGAATTACGAAATCAGAATCCCGCTCCAATTCTCAATTGGTTAAAAGATCGCTGGCAAGAATTAAAAGATTTAGCTTTAACGACAGTCGAATTAGACAAGCTTGATGTTCAAGTTGCCATAGCGACTTTTGGCAAAATCACTGCTAACCTCAGAGCCGTTCCTACTCAAAGGGCAGAGATTCGTAAATTAGTTGAACCGCACACAACTAAATTGCTCAAAGCCTTAAATGAATTTATTGATCAGGCACAACAGAAATTACCGGACGGCAAAACTAAACTGGTCATTATTGCTGATAGTTTAGACCGCATCACGCCGACAATCCAAGAAGATGGGCGAACCAATCACGACCATATTTTTATTGAGCGCAGTCAACAACTCAAAGGCTTGAATTGTCATGTAGTTTATACTCTATGCCTTACCCATAACTATGGAAAAGATTGCCATGACTGTACTCTAATCATCAAAGAGCTAGAGAAATTAAAGAAATGCAATCCTGGGCAAAAGAAGAACTTAAAAACGCTAATCTACCAGATAAAAGATTAAATAA
>JBCCYD010000582.1:0-3585 GCA_039190385.1 Cyanobacteria bacterium P01_F01_bin.143
AGACGCTTCTGCAATATATTATCTTTTAATTATATTTAAGGTCTTTATATGTGCTGACCTCATTTAATCTTATATCTACCATCTCAAATATTTTTCGCTTTTCTCTGTTTCGTAATGTTTTCTTTATATTTCCCAAATCTAAGAATTATTTCGATTTGTAACATTCTGCTGCTGAGTGGCCAAAGATACGCCTAATTTTTGAGATAGCCAAACTTCGAAGTTACGAATCGAATGGTTAGGATTGATAATCGCGGGATCAGCCATTGGCTCAACGAGAATCGTAAACATGCCTAAACGGTTGCCCGCTAAGACATCGGTAAACAAGCGATCGCCAACCATTGCCACTTTTGACACAGGCAGATTCATGTTTTGGGCGGCTTCTCTGAGTTTTTTACGAGACGGTTTTTTTGCGCCCACAAAATAGGGTAAGTCTAGTTCTTCTGCGATCGCGCCAATGCGACTTTTACTAAGATTGTTACTAACTAGCCAAATATCAGCGATCTGCTTCATCGCGATCGTCCATTGTTTCAACTCCAGAGAAACTTTCGGCGTTGTAATCGAAACCAAAGTTTCATCCACATCAAGAATTAGACCTTGGAGATTATTTTGTTGAAGAATTTCAGGAGTTAAATTGGTAATTATGCCTCCCAAAACCAAATCAGGTTGTAATAAAATTCTTTGAAACATTACTCGGGCAAACTTGCTTGTATAACTTGTAAACTGCCCCCAGCATACAAGCGTTTGGCAATAATCTTAAAACCATGTTCAGTTAAATTTTGAGACAAATCTGTTTTGATTAATTGCCAAGCTGTCTCAGTTTCAAACAACCACATAAAAATCGCCACGGGAGGCCAAAATAAAATATTAGTTGGAGGATGAAAATCCACCAGAGTAAAAACTCCTCCTGGTTTTAATATTCGATGAACTTCTTGGAAAATTTGCGCCAACTCTTCTGGGGTCATTTCATGCAGTGCCGAACTTGTATGAACCAAATCAAATTCATTGTCGGCCAAAGGCATATCTTGAGCTAGACCCTCAACATATTTTGCTTGGGGTACGTTTTGCCCGGCTCTAGTCAAAGCAACAGGTGAGATATCTAAGCCCGTAACGCGATCGCTTTTGGCTACTAAAAATTTTGTGGTTTGACCTGCCCCACAACAAAGATCCAATATTTTTGTATTAGAGGAAATTTCTAATTGTTGTAAGGCCAACTGACGAAATCTAGACTCTCCACCGACGGTCAGAGCCGCAAATCGGGAAATTGTGTCATAGACTATCTGGTACTTGTAACTTAAAGTTCTAAGAAATGTTGCCAACTCTTTCTCTCCTTGATTAAGTTCTGTATCTTGTAACAATGGGAAACAGACTGTTAAGATATATTTTAAAATTGACCAAGAAATTTAAAGAATAATATATATAAGATTATGGGGCGTACTGGGGTTCTATTGCTAAATCTAGGCGGGCCGGACAAAATAGAAGATGTCCGTCCATTTTTGTATAATCTCTTCTCTGATCCAGAGATTATCCGATTGCCAGTCAAAGCATTTCAAAAACCGTTGGCTTGGCTGATTTCGACCCTCAGAGCGAAAAAGTCTCAAGACAACTATCTAGAGATTGGTGGTGGTTCACCGCTAAGGCGGATTACAGAAGAGCAGGCTACCGCTCTACAAGAGAAGTTAAATGATTTGGGACAAGATGCCAAGGTCTATATTGGGATGCGCTATTGGAATCCTTTCACCGAGGAAGCGATCGCGGAAATCAAAAAAGATGGTATAGAACAATTAGTTATCTTACCTCTTTATCCTCAATTCTCAATTAGTACTAGCGGCTCTAGTTTCCGTGTCATCGAAGAAATGTGGGCCAACGACCCAGAATTACAAAAAATCAAATATACTTTAGTACCTTCTTGGTATGACAATAAGGGTTATCTCACTTCAATGGCAGACTTAATTGCCAAAGAATTAGATAAATTTGAGAATCCTGATGGCGTTCAAGTATTTTTTAGCGCTCATGGTGTTCCGGTTAGCTATGTAGAAGAAGCGGGAGATCCTTACCAAAAGGAAATCCAAGAATGTGCTCGTTTGATTATGCAGACTTTGGGGCGCAAAAATGAATATACTCTGGCATATCAAAGTCGTGTCGGCCCTGTGGAATGGTTACAGCCCTATACGGAAGATGCCTTAGAGGAGCTAGGGGAAAAAGGCATTGATGATCTGGCGGTAGTGCCTATTAGCTTTGTCTCAGAGCATATCGAAACCTTACAAGAGATTGATATTGAATATCGAGAAGTTGCTGAAGAAGCAGGAATTGGCAATTTCCAGAGAGTCCCAGCATTAAATACTCATCCTGGTTTTATTGATGCGTTAGCTCATTTAACTGTCGATGCGTTGCAATCTCCGCCCTGTTCTTTTGGCGAAGTCACCCATCCCAAGGAAAACATGAAAATGTATCCTCAGGAGAAATGGCAATGGGGCCTGACCACAGCCGCCGAAGTTTGGAATGGTCGTCTGGCAATGTTAGGGTTTTTTGCTCTTCTGCTGGAATTGATTAGTGGCAATGGGCCTTTGCATCTAGTTGGACTGCTTTAGGAGTAAGGAGTAATAAGTAATGAGTAATGAGTTTTTTGAAGCTTTATAAACGATATTTCTTGTTACTAGTTACTCTTTCCTTGTGTCTCCTTACTTAGTTTCTTGCCTTTGAGATACCATTCTCGCCAAATGTTGGAACTACGAAGAGCAAGCCAGATCAATAACAGAGCAATAATGCCTCCTTCTTTGGGGGCATTAAAGGCAAAAAAGATTAAACAAACGCAAAGAAAGTCCTCGATAATCGTTAACCAGATGGGGATACCTCGAAGGCGGAAAAACCAACCTGCCTTGACGAGGGTAACAACCAGTGCCACAACTGCGCCAATAACTCCGATTAACAAAAGGGGCGTGAAATCTTCTTGAGTAAGATGGATTAATGCGATCGCAACCGAAGCTCCCACAATAGGACTAAAAAGCAATTGAACAATTTGTAGACTTCTTTGGCCTAAGAGTTTTTTCGAAAAAATTAATTCTAGTATTGACCAGGAAATCGACACAGCCAAAATCACTCGCGGATCAATATTATTTAATATCGGAACTTCAGACCATAACTCCTGTTTTTGGGTATAGAACAGACTAATAACGAGTAAAGGTAAGGCAGTTCTCATGCCCACAGCAACCGATACTGATAGTACTGATAAAACTAATGCAAGCATTTAATAATGAATTTCGGCAAATTATTCGTTTTCAACATAACCCATAAGTCAGTTATCAGTCATCAGTTATCAGTTATCAGTTATCACCTTATCAATCAGTAGGGGTGAATGGCCATTCGCCCTATTGCCAATTGAAATCTATGTCTAGATATTCTTCTAATAATTTATTGTAGGGCTGAAAATATTTGGAGAGGGTTTTTCTTAAGTCGGGATCTACGGAATTATAAGAACCAACATTAATCTTAGGATATTGATCTATTTTATGTACAGGTAATCCTAAAAAATTAAATACTTGTAACATGGTATTTTCCGGATATTCATAAAAATCTTCACTTTTTAAA
>JBCCYD010000583.1:0-3571 GCA_039190385.1 Cyanobacteria bacterium P01_F01_bin.143
AGGAGCAGATGGTGCTGGCGACTTGGGTAATTTTATCCCGGGAGTACTAGCTCAAGTTGAATTCTTCATTGATGATCACGAAGAAGCTGAACAGTTAGCTGACGCAGAGGCTCTTTATATTATCTGGGCTGGTCCTAATGATTACCAAACGGTTCCTGATGCTGACCCGGAAATAGTAGTTGATAATTTAGAAACTGCGATCGAATCTCTTTTTGAACTTGGCGGTCGTAATTTCCTGGTTCCTAATTTGCCAGATTTAGGTCAAACACCAATTGCTCAAACCCCAAATCGTCCCGTCTTGCCAGAGCAACTTACTAATTTATCTCAACAGCATAATTTATTGTTAGAGGAAACTCTAGATGAGTTGAGTGATGATTTAACTGGCATCAATATTATACCGCTTGAAGTTGATGAACTATTTGATAATATTGTTGCCAATCCTGAAGAATTTGGATTCACCAACATTTCTGAACCTTGTCTCAATGCTAATCCCATTGATTTAACAGAAGAAGAGATCATGAATTTGGGGGTTTGCTCTCAACCTGATGAATATTTATTTTGGGACCAACTTCATATTACAGCTTCTGCTCAAGAGATCTTAGGAGAATTTGCTTCAGAAGCTTTAGATATTTAAAACGAGGTTTTTGTATAATAGCGATTGCATGCTTTGAAACAAGATTAATTGCGATCACTTTTCTTTTATGTGCATATTTTTGGCTCTAAAACCTATTAGAAATTAACAAAACAAATCACATTACATTCATTCTAAAGGAGTATCAAAAATGCAATTACGTTTTTTAGGTCAAGCTTACTCTACCGAAAATAATCAAGTTGAAACAACTGCTGCTGAACATACTGCTCATTTCTTAGGACAAAGCTACACTCCCCGTCGTCCTGTTAAAACTTCTAATTCCCAATTAGGTCTCAGAAAATATCGTGGGATTGCCTATGGTGGTTAAATTTAAATAATGCTCGTCTTGTAATTCTTTTAGTTATGCCAGTCTCTAGTGGGACTGGTTTTTTGTTGAATAAAGATTTTAGTTACAATCATCAAAAGTTAAAGGACTCGTTAAGATATCATTTAAACATTGGGAATCAAGTTAATTATGACTTTTCAAGATACTAGTTTAATTACGGGCTATCATGTCCATGTTTATTTTGACGAGGCAACTTTTGAACAAGCTAAAGTCTTGTGCGAGGAAGCAGGAAAATTATTTCCAGTTAAAGTCGGTCGAATGCATCGTAAACCCGTCGGGCCTCATCCCTGCTGGAGTTGTCAGCTGGCTTTTAGTCGGAATGAATATGCAGATTTACTATCTTGGCTCGCTCTCAACAGAAATGGTCTCACGATCTTAATTCACACTCTGACGGGGAATGCTCTCAAAGATCACACAGATCATGCTTCTTGGATGGGAGAAGCTCAAGCTTTAAATCTTGACGTTCTTAAATAAATTCTATTCTCCGTCTGTTAATTCAAAACATCTTTTAATGCAGTTCTTGCTGCAAGATGATTTCTCGTAGACATCAAAATTTCTTGTTCTCTCGACAATCTACGTAAAGTATTCGTCATCTCTAATAATTCTTGTTGCTCCGCTGCCACGCCGTAAAGATTGCTAGCAACCCAATAGGATAACTCCCGAGGAAGACTGGGAAGATCATCAGGAAGTTCAATTTTTTGATTAGTCAATTTTGCCGACAAACGAACGACATCTTTTAATAAAGCTTCTACCTCTTTGGCCATTGGTCTGAGGTCTTCACTCGTAGATTCATCCTCAACCCATTCAACTAAACCGACGCGGTAGGGCTTTTCTCTGACATATTCTAGGAGATGAAATCTTTGTTGACCCAAAGTTAACATTTTCATTCGATCGTCCTTAAGTCGCTCGAAATGAACTATCTCTGCACAACAACCATAATCAGCAATCTTTCCTGTTGCTGGATCAATGGATAAGACCCCAAAACGGCGATCGCCTTCCAGAATTGTGTTCATCATGATTCGATAGCGAAACTCAAAAATATGTAACGGCAAGGGACGTGTGGGAAATAAAACTACTTCAGGTAGAGGAAATAAAGGAAGTTCTCTGACGGCAGTGGAAAAAGATGTCATCTTAGGTGGAAAGTAAATTACAACTACTTGTTCTGTAGTCCTTTAATCACTGTAGCGGATTCAATGGGCTCATCACAATGAGATTGTCAAATTGTTGAACTGATTAATATCGGTGAAAATAAAGAAAATTTATTATTAAATTCATTGTTGGGTTGCTAAAATCAAGCTAAGTTGATAGGTACGGTTTTGTACCTGATAGAGACGAAATTATGATAATGGGCATTAAATAATTATGAATTCTTTAATCAAACAATTATTCAAGTTAACTTACCGTAGAGAGCCGATTTCTGGATTTATTGTAGTTTTAGGAGTTACAGATGCAGTGATTGGTTGTATTGATGGACGGGTAAGCCTGTTTTTAGTGGGACTATTAGTGGTACTCTTAGGGGTCATGTTTCGTCGGGCGAGAATACGCAAATTTCAGGCTATGCGCATGGCTAGACCAGTAAGATATCGATTAGCGCCTAGTTCTTCTCGGCAACCGTTACCTCTTTTGGTGAGGAAACAATCTCGTCGTTAAAAGATTCTTTCTTGGTTGCTCAAGCTTCGTCAAAAGTCTCAATATCTAATAGGTGGAGATAGGGTTGGGCTAGTTCTTCACGATGAAACGCGATCGCCCTTAGTAAATGCCAATCCTCTAATGCTTCAAAGGGGGTTGCATAGTCATCTTGTTCCAGGCGATTAGCTAAGACTGCCACATCATCTGGGGTCAAAGCTGCAAAATCATAATTATGTTTAATATTAGTCATTATAGTTTTTTTGACTTATAGTACTAATTTACTTTGCAATTTTAAGAAATTGCTACTCATTGCGCCATCATAAGTTTAACGGAGCAAGGAAAGATGCCTAGTAAGCAAATCAAAGCTCTTAAGAAAGCTTCCCAGAAGAGGAAAAAAGAGGCTTTAAAAAAAACGGAAAAGGCGATCAAAGATTTAATTAAGAAAAAAGAGAAAATCACGATTCGCTCTGTTGCCAGGAAAGCCTGTGTTTCGGTTAGTTATATCTATAAATATCCCGAACTTTCATCTCGGATTCAGAGTTTGAGAGCAGAACAGAAATCTCATCCTGTGAAATCGCGATCGCCTGAAAAATCTTCTCAAATAATCACTAATCAACTTGCTAGTCGCATCAAAATACTAGAGCAAGAGAAACAAGAATTGAGTCAAGAAATTACTATTCTAAATTCTAATGTCTCAGCAATGGGAAACAGTGACAATCTAGTTGAGCGTTTGCAGGCCGAAAATATCAGATTATTAGAAGAGAATAAAAAGTTAAGAAAGCAATTAGCCAATACCGAAAAGAAATTAGTTGAATCAAGAGAGTTTATTCTCACTCAAGGAGCTAAATATCTGAGGCCAGATTTTAAATAATAGGTTCAATCTCCTCCCTGGGAACTTCTGGCGATCGCTGAATATTTTCTTTGCGATAACCAGTCCTTTCAATTTGCTTAATAAAATCATCAGA
>JBCCYD010000584.1:0-3570 GCA_039190385.1 Cyanobacteria bacterium P01_F01_bin.143
CCAAAAATAAACAACATATAATTTGTCAAACATCTGGTTAAATGACAATAATTCTCTTCAGTTGTAGGTTGGGTGGAGCAGAGCGTAACCCAACATTTTGATGTTTTTTAGCGTAGGGTGCGTGAGGTGCGAGAATATTTGAACGTAGCAAGCCCGACTTAATAACCTCACGCACCAATCACCAATTGTGACAATTGCATAAGTAATTGTAGGTTGGGTGGAGCAGAGCGTAACCCAACATTTTGATGTTTTCTCCCTACAATAAATAATCATTATATCGATACTTGAAGTGTTGTTGTTTGGTAAGAAATTAGGTATTTAGTTGTTTAAATAATCTCTTTTTGTATCATGTCTTATGTTGGGTTCCACTTTGTTCCACCCAACCTACGAGGGATTGCGATCCAACTACTGTGAATAAATTAATTTTATTTGCAACACGAAGAATTAGACAGTAGAAATAGAAATAAGCTCTCCATCTGGCATGATAGCTTCGATGAAAAAAGCCTCATGCCCGGACAGGTTAACATTAGTATCTTGGAAGTTAACTCTAATGCATCTAGCGTGGTAGAAACTAGCACTACTAAAGTGAGTTCTCCTGAAGTCAATGTCGATCAACTCAGCACCTTCCAAATTAACTCCATTGGCTCCAAAGTCAGTTCCTGTGAAATCGCAATTTATGAAGCTACTTCTGCTAAAATCAACTCCACTTAAATTAGCATCCCTGAAATTGACGTTACTAAAATAAGCTTTGGACATATTGACGGGGTGTATCCAAGTGCCATGCAAGTCGATTCCCGACAAATCGGCATCATGCATGATAATGCCTTGAAAGTTATTATTCCATTCTCCATAGAAGCGCTGACGCAATTTTTGAGCATCAATAATTTGTTGGGTAAGGTCAGTTCTCATACTGCCATCGGGCATAGTGGTGGAAGCGAAAATAGTACGTTCGTCAACTTTGATGTTGCTCAAATCGGCATTTCTCAAATTACAACCAATCAATTTAGTTCCTCTCAAATCAGCACCACTGAGGTCAGCACTAGTCAAATCAACACCAATCAATCTAGCTCTTTTCAACCCAGAACCCCGGAGATTGGCATTACTGAAGTTACAATTAATCAGAGAAGCACTGAAACTAGTCCATTCCAAATTGGCATAAGCAAAGCTGACGTTAACCAGATAGTCGATTTCGAGCAAACACTCCCACAAATTGACTCTGCTGAAATCAACGTCCATAAAACAGGTGTCGGAAATAACAGTATTTTTCAACTCGATGCCAGTAAAGTTTCGCTCCCCAGTTTTATAACGTTTAATAATTTCCTCAGCCAAAGCACGTCCCCTGATAAATTCTTCAAATTCATCCATAAAACACCTCATACATCAAACAACACATTTAAAAACCCACAAACCCTCCTATACACCAGCTTCAACCTCTCTCTAGAAATCACCGACCTCCCCACCGGACCTGACTTTTCACGGGATGTGGAAAAGGGGGAGTTTGTTCGCGAGTAGCAGTGGCGAACCAATTCTGTGGTTGGATGGTTTCAAGTAAAGTCATCTAAGGATGTGATATTTTTGGGTGCGAATGAAGTTATTAGAGATAAATCCGTATAGCTTGTGCGATTTCGGAGATAAACGCCTAACAAAGCGTGCAGTATCAATTGCAGAGCATTTATTTGTAAAATATGGTCAGCCCTTATCCAAGATTTTTAACAGTGCAAGCGACCTAAAACGCAGTTACGAATTTTTCTCTAACCCGAAAACGACATTTAACAAGTTGACTCAACCTTACTTTAAACAGACAGCACAAGAGATTTCTGGCATACCCGTTGTTCTAGCAGTAGGAGATACAAGTTTTCTTGATTACAAAAAAATATTAAAAAAGCGGGATGATTATGGTCCAACTGGCAATGGTGGAAATGGTTTAATTTTACACAGTTGTTTGGCTTTAGATCCAGATTTCGGGCAGCCATTAGGACTGTTATGGGAGAAGCTATGGCATCGAGAGAAGAAGCAGAAAGCACCAGCCTGCAAAGAACCAGAACAGAAAAAACAGCGGTTACAACAAAAGCGTAAAGCTCAGAGAAAAAAGACATTTGAAGAGAAAGAATCCTATCGATGGGTTGAAGCCTTTGAAAAAATTTCTAAATTGTTTAAAAGCTTAGAAACCCCAGTGTCGAGGCTAGTATCGAGGGTTATTCATGTTTTTGACCGAGAAGGTGATATTGCGGAAGTATTTGCCAGGGTTAGTCAAAATCAAAACACGGGTGTAGTTGTTAGAGCTGCTCATAATCGCTGCTTATCAGGAGAAAATTCTCATCTATGGGAATACTTATATGCTCAAAAAGTACAATGTATTTTAGAGGTAGAACTGCCCCAGACCTCAAAACGTAAGGCAAGAACTGCAACATTAGAAATAAAGTTTTGTCCAATATCAATCAAACCTCCATCCAGATTAAAAAATGAAGGTAATTTCGACATTTATGCAGTCTATGCAAGAGAAATTAATGTACCAGATGATTGTGAACCTGTAGAGTGGATGCTACTGACCACAGAGTCAGTTACAACACAACAAGATGCTGAAACTATCCTCCGTTGGTATACATATCGTTGGCGGGTTGAGGAGTATCACAAGATTCTCAAGTCGGGATGTAAAGCAGAAAGTTATCGCTTCAATGGTGAGAGTATGTCAACGATGCTGGGGTTCCTAACTGTGATTGCTGCTCAACTATTACGGATGACTTATTTGCATCGTACTTCTCCTCAAAGTTCAGCGACAGAAGTGTTAACAAAAACACAAATGGATGTGCTGATAGCTAGTAGTCCACCCAAACTCAAAAAAGAGATAGAGTTTACTATTGACTGGGCAATACGAGCGATCGCACGATTGGGTGGATACTTAGAACATAGAAAAAACAGTGCAATTGGAATACAAGTATTGTGGAGGGGCTGGCTGGAACTAGAAACCTTATGCCAAGGTTGGTTACTGCGTAGTAGATTACATTATTAAATAATGTATTAATTTCAATAGTTATTCACTTCTTATGGTCGAAACTGGTTCGCAAGACACCAACGCGAACCATAGTTTCCCTGTTTTATGAAAAACAAGCCCAAACATACAGCACAGAAGCGTCAAGAGGATTTATCTGAACGCATAAATTTAGTTACATCCCTCAAGGAACGCCTCGAACAAGAAAGACAAGCTATATTCGACTCCGGTTGTGTTGCACCATCTGGATGTTGGATAGCTCGTTATCTTGCTAAAGGAAGAAAAGATCATTATTGGTATTATAAATTACAAGCTACTGAACCAATCTTTCCAAAAAAGAGTGATGGTAAGCTTTCTAAATACAAACATCTGAGTAAGGCTGGTAGTAAAGCTTACTTAGAAGCATTGGAGCAGATAAATCGCCGAACTCAAATTGAAGCTTTAGATCGGTCCATAGAAACAATCAACCAGGGATTAAAAGATTTACTTGAGGAAACTTCCAAATACAAAAAATAATCCTGGTTCGCCACTGCTACTCGCGAACAAATTCCCCCTTTTCCACATCCCGTGAAAAGTCAGCC
>JBCCYD010000585.1:0-3557 GCA_039190385.1 Cyanobacteria bacterium P01_F01_bin.143
ACAAAAGAGGACAAATCGCAAACATTAAACCAAACTTCAGAGGCTGTAAGTTAGTCTAGGAAATAGTTTCAGAAGTTATGGGTAAAGCATAGTCTGTTAGGGATGTTCATCGAAAATGACATTCATAGTTTCTTTGAAATCTTGAGCTACTTTTTTCCCTGTTTGATACACCCTATCAATTATGTGTGAAAAAACCTTTAATCCTGAATGAGTTTTGGCCTTGGACATTAAAGAGTTAACAGTTTCATGACTATCAAAAATAACTCCCGAATAAGCACGAGAAAATGCTGACAAAGCTGCTGACTACCTGTTGAAATATCGTGAACATCTACGATACGAAGAATATTTAGAAAAGAGTTATCCTATTGCTTCGGTAGTGATTGAAGATGCTTGTCATCATTTGGTCAATGACCGCATGGACATTACTGGTTCTCGCTGGCGACTTGACCGAGCTGATACCAAGTCGCGTTCATAGATGTAACTTTGAAGTTAGGCATAAAATCTAACGAAGTCCTAGTTAATCGGCGTTTGACTCGATTCAATAAAAATTTTAAAATTACGTTTTAGATTGCAACTTGGTATGAAGCCGTACTAAGGAGAGCTCTAAGAACTAGTAGTGATTTCGATGAATATTGGCAATTTCATAAGATCCAAGAATTTCAGCGCAATCCTCTCAATAAGTTTCGAAACCCAGAAAGACTATTAGCCATTTGAACTTATTACTTTAAAAGATCCACCCCCATCAGATTTATATCCTGACCAACCTTGTGAATTTTACAAAATTAGACATTTAAATAATACTTTCGAGGACGGCACTAACTACTCGGTGATTTTCATCATTCTTGAGTTTGGTTAAAGCTTCTTTGGCCTCTGGCTCTTTAAATTTCCCAAGAGCCTTCGCGACACGCCATCTCATCCGCCAACTTGCGTGATCTACTAGAGAGAGAATTTTTTCCAGGGCTTGAGTTCTTTTTTCTGTATTAGCTAAATTGCCCAAACAATCAATGGAAGATTCCGCAACGGTTTTGTCTTCACCTTCGATTCCTAATGACGAAATTTGCAAAAGTTCTTCTGCGCAATTTAATTCGGTTACAGCGGCCAAAATACTACGACGAACTAACCAATGATCGTCCTGTTCAAAAGCTAATGTTAAATGCGGTGCTGCAATTTCTCCAAATAAAGAGATGGAGTTGGAAGCCTCGGCACGAACATTGGGATCGCGATCAAATTTCATCATCTCCAATAATGCAGCAAAGGATTCGGCATTTTGTTTTTTCCCCAACGTCATAGCAGTAAAAGAGCGCACTAAAAATTCTTTATCTTTCATGCTGACTTTCAGCAAAGGTATAGCAGTTTCTGTATCTTGATTTCTTAGCTCTAAAACTGCTTTCATTCGTTTTTGAGGATCGGTATTTTTTAAATCTGTTTTAATTTGCGCGATATCCATTGGAGATTTAAGAAGAATATTAAAAATTAATTGTCTTTACTTTACTTTACATTCTTGTCGGTAAGTTACTGAGCTGAATAGGTGATAGAAATTTATTTATAGAGAAATAAGAATTAATAGGCGATCGCGAATATGTTAACTGAGAAAGTCAAAGAACTGATCAAAAAGTCACGAATTGTAAGCTTTACAACTTGGCAAACAAAATATTCAGCACAAGTAATCAGCATTTTTCAACAAGCAGACGATGAAGAACGCTATCTAAGCGGCCAAGATCTGCAACAGCTCAATAATCTCATACCGGAATTAGCAGAATCTTTAACTCAAGCTAAATTAATCAGGGATCACGCCTCCGATCTTGTGAGCAAAGCCAGAGGAGAAGTTTTAGCCGCCTATCCTGATATTACCGAGCCAGGAGGAGGTCTGTATCCTCCCATGAGAGCTGAAGCTTGCTGGCGAGATTTCTGGCATTTTTTGCGTTGTATCAGTTATGCCGTTGCGGGAGCATCTGCTAATTATCTCAGTGAGCCAGGTTTAGGTTACATGGAACAACTATATCAAGAGTTGAAAGTGCCTCTAGATGCGATGGTTTTAGGATTAGAACAGTTAAAATTTTACAGCTTACAAGAGTTTCCTGCCGAAAAAAGACCTGACATAGAAATTTATTTTAATAAATTAATTACCCAATTAAGGCAATTTTCTCACTGATAACTGTTAACTGTTAACTGATTTGACTTTGCCAAAGCGGCGATCGCGTTTCTGATAATGGGCCAAAGCTGATCTGAACTCAGAATTGTTAAAATCAGGCCATAAAGTATCAGTTATATACATCTCCGTATAGGCCAATTGCCATAGTAGAAAATTACTCAAACGCATTTCTCCGCTAGTCCGAATTAATAGATCGGGATCGGGGCTAGCAGAAGTATAGAGATATTGGGAAATCGTATTTTCATCGATAGTATCGAGAGCTATTTCTCCGGCTGATACCTTTTCCGCGATCGCCTGACAAGCTTTAACAATCTCAGAACGACTACCATAATTAATCGCGACATTAAAATTTATGGAATCATTATTTTGAGTCATGGACATAGCATGCTCGATTTCCTGCTTTAAAGAGTTAGGTAATGGAGATAAATCTCCGATGAACCGAATTCTCACACCTTCTTCGTTCATTTCTTGCAACTCTTTTCTGAGCAGTTTTTCAAATAGAGTCATAAGAAAGTTGACTTCGGTTAGCGGGCGACCCCAATTTTCTGTAGAAAAGGCATAAGCGGTCAGCGTCTTGATGCCCCAATCATTACAAGCTCTTAGTATTTCTTTAAGTATATTAGCTCCTCTACGATGCCCTTCAATCCGAGGAAGTCCTTGCTGTTTTGCCCAGCGACCATTCCCATCCATAATCACAGCAACATGTTGCGGGAGTTTGTGCGGATCTAGATTAATTAATTTATCAGTAGAGAATAATTGTGCAGTCATTGGTAACAATAGTGGGCTGAATAAAAGAATATAGAAGCTTAGAATCTAACGCTCACAATCTTAGATTGCTCAGATTGATTGGTGAGATTATTATAAATTTACGTAAACAATTATTTAATAATAAGTCAAATTAATTGTGGTATCCATTTTCCCTGGGAAATCGATGATAAACCAAAAATTGTTTGCTGGTAATCTGAAGTAAGGCCATTGCTCTAACCCCAGATTTGTCGTAAAACAAAGCTAAAAGAATAAATTAATTCAATTTTATGCGTTATGGCCCAAGAGTCCCAATGTAATATCTCCGTCATGCAATTCATGATTTTAGCTAAATGTTGTAATCCTTTTAGAAGATTACAGAAATGCAATTTTTTTGTCAGTCGGTTATGGTCGGGAATTTCCAAAAATAGTCGGGTCTGATCATTGAACATTGACCATTAATCATTTAATAATCATGATTTTTATCCCATTTGAGGGCGAACAATTAGCGATTAGCAATTAGCGATTAGCCATTAACTAAAATTCTTTTGTCCACCAGGCTAGCCCATAAGATTGAATTGGTGAATTTAATTGATGGCGAAAATAGACTCGGATTTTATAGCGTCCTGTTTCAGGAATTTCACAAAAAATATGTTCTACG
>JBCCYD010000586.1:0-3532 GCA_039190385.1 Cyanobacteria bacterium P01_F01_bin.143
AGTAACCTGCGAAATATCCATTTTAATCTGATTTTTTCCAGTTTGCGATCGCTGTTAACGGGAATGAATACTAATAAAATATTGATTATAAACCCTTAAGGAAAACCATGGAATCCCATCTCAAAGGTGCGAAATGTCGGTCAAAATGCTCACATTTTATCTTTTCCAAAGCAGTTTGCAAACGATTGACATGAACCAGACTGAACAATTGTAAATTAAAGTTTTTGAGAACTTCTTTCAACAGTCTGGCTTCAGCAGGATCATCTTCAATCAGCAAAATTTTCACTGAGTTTTCAGCCATAACATTTTTTTTAACTTGTATCTCTCTAGGTAGATTAATCCTTTAAATTACTAAAAACTATTATTTACCAGGTAAAGTAACTGTCGCCAACCAAAATTCTTCGATCCGTTTGACGATCGCGAATAGCTGGCTCAGATTACGAGATTTAGTAATATAACAATTGGCATTTAGCTCATAACTTTGATCAATATCGTCTTCATTACTAGACGTCGTGAGAATAATCACAGGAATTCGCTTGAGCTGAGAATCAGTTTTGATCTCTTCTAATACTTCTCGACCATCCTTTTTCGGAAGATTCAAATCTAAAACAACCAAATCTGGCCGCAAAGCCTCAGCATAATCTCCCTCTCGACGTAGATACAACATGGCATCTACTCCGTCCCTTACAGTGACTAATTCATAGGAAATCGAGCTATTTTTTAACGCTTCTTTGATCAAACGAATATCAGCCTTATTGTCTTCAACTAAAAGGATAATCTTCGGATGTTCATCAGTTTCGACTGTCACGCTCGCGCCCTCCTACGGGTATCGTAAAGTAGAATGTTGAGCCTTTTCCTAACTCGGATTCTACCCATATTCTGCCACGATGGCATTCGATAATTTTTTTGCAAATGGCTAAACCCATTCCTGTGCCTTGATATTCATCTCGCGTATGCAGACGTTGGAAAATTATAAAAATGCGATCGCTGAATTGAGAATCGATACCGATCGCGTTATCTCTCACGGAAAACAACCATTCATCTTCCTGTCTTTCTGCTTTGATTTCAATTTCAGGAGCTGCCGCACTGCGGAATTTGATCGCATTAGCAATTAGATTCTGGAACAGTTGCATTAACTGAGTTTTATCCGCCATAATTGTCGGCAAATTATCCTGAATCTTAATCACAGCCTGGCTTTCTCGAATGCGCTTTTGCAAATTAGTCAGAGCTTGTTCTAGAGGAATCCTCACCTCGGTCAATTCAAATTGACTTTCCTGAGAATCAACTTTCGAGTAAGTCAGCACATCATCAATTAAGGTTTGCATCAAGGTCACACCTTCGACTGCAAAACCAATAAAATCTTTGGCATCTTCATCCAAACGTTCTCCATAACGCATTTCTAATAACTGGACATAGTTAGAAACATGGTTGAGTGGTTCTTGGAGATCATGGGAAGCCACATAGGCAAATCTCTTTAATTCTGCATTGGAGCGTTGGAGATCACTAGCGAGTAATGCCAACTCATCAGCTTTACGAAGTACGATATTGACGATCGCTTTTCTTAATTCTTTGACTGCATTCACTTCTACTTGTTTCCAAGGTAAGGATGTTAGCCTCACTGTTTCTTTCCATAGTTCAAAAGATTTACGCGGTGACAGTTGGAGATTACCCTGGGAACGATCTGCTTGAAAGGCATTATGAGGATCGCCTCCCCAATTGACAGTTTGGATTACCTCTGGTCGAAACCATAGGACATAATTCCTCCGAGAAATTGCCATTGCCACTAAACCGCTAGCAGTATTCTTATATTGATCTGCATCGGGATAAATTTTTGCCAGGGAATCAGTTGTGAAAACTTCTTCGTCAATATTTTTATAAAGCCATTGCACCAAAAAATGGAGATCTTCTTCGGTGGGAGTTTCTCCAAGCAATGTCCAATTACCGTTAAAGCAGACTGCGGCACCTTTGGCATTAGCGAGGTTGAGCAAATTGGTTTCATTTTTGATTAGACCGCTGACAAAATCGTCAGACTGGGACATATCATCGACTAATTGAGAACCGAGATGGCTTAGTTTCATGCGGTAATCATAGTCTTCGGTTTCTTCCCGATTGGAAATCTCCGAAAAGATGACTCGCCCGAGGAATTCGCAGGCTTTGCGCAATTCGTAGGAAACATATTTGGGAGTGAGATGGTGACAAGCGATTAGGCCCCAAAGTTTGCCATCTTCGATGAGGGAAATGGTTAGAGAAGCTCCGACGCCCATATTATGTAAATATTCTAGATGGCAAGGGGAAGGACTACGGAGAATGGAGTTGGTGAGATCGAGTGGGCGATCGCTTGTGGGATTGTTGAGGGGAAATAGTTCTACGGGTTGGGCTTTGGTGTCGGGGATGATTCTAATCCAATTAGAGCTAAATAATTTTCTAGCTTGTTTGGGAATATCTGAGGCGGGGTAATGGAGATTGAGATAGGATTCTAGATGGTCTAATTTTTCTTCGGCGATCACTGCACCATGATTATCATCATCGAATTTGTATAACATGACGCGATCGAATCCTGTTACCTTACGCACCTCTTGGACAATAATTTGGCAGAAATCCCGTAAGCTTGAAGTTTCTTGTAATTGATTAATTGAAGCTCTGGCAAGATGATAGAAACTCAAAAAGGGGATATTTTCTTGAGAGGTAGCAGGTTCTAATTCTAGAATCAAATTTCCTTCGGTGTTGCGATGGAATACTCCATCAAAAATAACGTAATCATCTCCATGTTTTCTCGCCCAAACTTTAGTGGGATTAATGAAATCTAGATTATCTTGTTCTAATCCTTTTTCCAGCTTTTCTATTTGAAAAGGATCGAGAATATCTTCTAAGCTTTTACTCAGTATTTCTTCCGGAGAAATACCGAAAACGGAATAGGAATTTGTACTAACTTGTAATATTTTCAAATCTGGTTCTCGGAGGACTAGAACTACGCCATAGGGCTGGATTTTTCCGGAGTTATGGATTGGTTTGCGTTCAAACGCTAGTAAGTGTAAGTCTGCATGGTCTGATGTTGTGTCAATTGTCTTCATACTTTACTCTCCTTTTGTAGAGGCAATAAGTAATAGGTAAAAATATCTAGAGAATTTATAGATCAAGTTAATTGATTTAATTATATAAGTTTACTTTGATCTCAAAAGAAACATATTTATTCAAATTCCTAATTACTAAAAAGAATAACTGTTTGTAGCGTATTTATTCTCTTAGCAAAAAGATATTATTTGATTCTTAATTAATGAACATATATTGTTTTTTTTGTTCATCTTTATTTACTTTACAGTCTGTAATGCTCGTGTTTTACCAATCTAAGCAGCATCTGACAACGGCAAATCCTTAAATATCCTCAATCTTAGGCATTTCCTCTAGAGAAACTACTCTACCTTCATCTTCAAAACCTGCAATTTCATCAAAGTTCAAATAACGGTACAACTCCCCTTCAAAAGGTGCAATTTTCTCTTTCACGATCGCCATATATTCTTCAACCGTGGGAATC
>JBCCYD010000587.1:0-3514 GCA_039190385.1 Cyanobacteria bacterium P01_F01_bin.143
AATTTTTTGTGGAGAGACAAAATATTTTATCTTTACATGACTATTGATAATTGTAATTTTTGTTGTACAGATTCTAGGGGAATTCTCTCGATTATTTCGGTGACAAAAGCATTGATTAACAGTTGACGGGCATCGTTTTCTGTTAAACCACGACTCCGCAAGTAAAAGATTTCATTTGCTTCTAACTGACTGACCGTTGCACCGTGAGAGCATTTAACATTATCAGCGGTAATTTGCAATTCTGGCTTGGTATTGATTCTCGCTTTGGGAGAAAGCAAGAGATTGCGATTTAATTGAGAAGCATTAGTGAGTTGGGCGGGTTTAGGTACATAGACTTTGCCGTTGAAGATGACATGGGCGCGATCGCTAATAATATTTTTATGCAGTTGATCGGTTGTTCCATGGGGATGATTGAGACTAATCACACTGTGAGTATCGGCAGTTTGTTTATCCTTTGCGATCGTTAAACCATTGAGATTAGTTTCGGTTTGAACCCCATCTTGATTAATTTCCGGACTATGACGAGATATTTTTGCCCCTAAGTTAATCTCTGTTAAAGTATAACGACTATCTTGTTTCTGATTAACTGCTGTTTTGCCAATATGATAAGCAGTGACCGATTCTTGTTGTAGTCGAGTATGATTTATCTGCGCGTTCTCTCCCAACCAAATTTCTGTAACGGCATTAGTCAGATAGGAAGACGAACCAGTATATTCTTCTACTATGGTTAACTGGCAATTATTCTCCGCCACAATCCAACCTCTAGGTTGCGAAAATGTCACCGCATCTTCGGCAATAGAGAGAAATAATAAATGAATTGGTTTTTCTACAACGATATTCGGTGCTGCCCAAATTATTGCCACATCAGCGATGCTAGCGGTATTTAGAGACGTAAAGACCTCTTCTTTTCCTGGTTGAGTACCTAAAAAGGGACGAAAATATTTACAAAAAGCTTCAGGAAGATTGGTTAAACTTCCGACATAAATACCTTCCGGTAATCCAGTAGTATTAGATAAATCTGCTGCATAATTGCCATTAACAAATACCAAACGAGTATCTTCTGCTTCAGGAATAGTAATGCTTTGGTCGGTCGTGAAAGATTTTGGGGCAACCAGATCTAAATTGATAAGGGAAGAAATATTAGTAAATCGCCATTCCTCATCCTTCTTTGTGGGTAAGGTTAACTTTGAGACCCAAGAGGCAGATTGTTCTCGAATATTTTGCAGCCATTCTCCTGTTTCTGGATCAAGTTGGGCAACGGGAACTGGAGGACGATTTTCTAAAATATTACTCAAAAAGCGATCGCGATTAATTGAAGGAACAGTAGTAGTCTGGGACATTATTGATGATCAAGGATAAATGTTAAATACTCAATAGTTAATGGTCAATGTTTAATGTTCAATGTTAGATGGTTACAGCTTCTTCTAAAAACTCATAACCACGAGACTCTAACTCTAATGCCAATTCTTTACCGCCACTAGTCACAATTTTGCCATCCTGCATCACATGGACAAAGTCAGGTTTAATATAGTCGAGTAAGCGTTGATAGTGAGTGATAACTAGATAACCTTTTTCAGGAGTCTTGATTTGATTTACTCCTTCAGAAACAATTTTCAGAGCATCAATATCTAAGCCCGAATCAATTTCATCCAAAATTGTCAAAGTGGGATCAAGCACCGCCATCTGTAAAATTTCATTACGTTTTTTCTCTCCTCCAGAAAAACCTTCGTTGAGACTTCTTTCGAGGAAACTAGATTTCATCTTAACTATGTCCAATTTCTCTTCTACCAAATCTTCAAAGTCAAAAGTATCGATTTCTTCTAAACCCTGATGTTTCCGTTTGGCATTGTAAGCAACTCGCAAAAAATCTAGGTTACTCACCCCAGAGATTGCCAAAGGATATTGAAATGCCAAGAAAATTCCCTCTAAAGCTCGTTCATCGGGTTCTTGTTCTAAGATACTGTTTCCTTGGTAAATAATATCTCCGCCTGTGACTTCATAATCGGGATGTCCTGCAATAATTTTGGAGAGAGTACTTTTCCCAGAACCATTGCGCCCCATGATGGCATGGACTTCACCTGCTTTTATTTCTAAATTAACTCCCTTGAGAATGGGTGTGCTGTCTATATTCGCTGTTAAGTTTCTGACAGATAGGATAGTCTCGCTCATAATGTCTCTTCTCTGGTTAGTAAAATCTAAGTCTGGAGTTCTCTATAATCTATCCCGCAAGTGGCGGGTTCAAGGCTTGTATATTCTTGGTTTTGAGTTAAACAACAGTTTTGTTGTTTTAGTCCATTGTAGAATACATTAAGCAGCTTTTGCTTGTCAAAGGCTTTTCCTAGAGATATGTAGGTATGAAAAGAGATATGTAAGTATGAGGAGATAAAACTCGAATAGTTACAATTGCAATTGTTATTATTTGGCGATCGCATAAAGCCAGTCTTTGCAAGATCACAAGTTGCGAATGGTCTTGGACATCATTCTAAAACATGAGAAATTAAGCCAAGATTAGCTAAAGAACGAGAAGCTTTATCGGCTTTGTCGCGTTGACTGAATGCTCCTACTTGTAACATGGTTTTTCCTTGGTAAACTGTCCGAAAAGCATCGGGATAAAGCGATCGCACTTGTGCTTGTTGGCTACTATTAGAAGTCTCTACCAAAACTCGATATTTGATTGTTGCCGCTGGGGTCGCAAAAGATATGACATCACCCAAACTATTAATCGAAGATCTCGGCGGCTCAATATTGGAAATCGAAGTAGGATTGTTAGCTAAATTATTCTCAGCAATCTCATCTGTCGGCGCAGAAAAGACTAGTTCTGTAGTTTCATTATCCAAGTTGCGCGGAATATTATTGTTACTAGCTACATTATTGTAACTAGGCAAAGATGGTGGCGGAGGTAAAGTTTCACCGCTTGCGATCGCAGAATTTGAAGTCGTCCGTCTTTGGGAATTATTAGTAGGCTTTTCTGGTATGGGTCTTATTCTCAGAGCAGAATTAGCTGAAGGTTCGGGTGCAGGAGTTAAAGGGGTATTTCTCAGACGAGATACACTGCTATTATTCGAAGTTTTCGGTCGGGAAATCCTTGGGTTAATTGCTACTAAAGAATTAGTTGTGCCACGAAAATCAATTGAGCCTGCGGTTTCGCCTTGAACTTCCGTCCCGACAGCCACTATTGAATTTTTAGTAACATTTTGAATATCAAATTTTCCGCTGCCTCGGATCAGATTGCCGCCAGATTGCTCATTAGTGCCGAGATCCAAGCGAGAATTCGCGATCGCAACCACACCATATTCCAAAGAGCTAAAAATCTTATTATCACGCAAAATACCTTGGGAATTACCTTCAAAAATTACGCCGATGCGATTGCCTTGGAAATTATTATCGCTCAGGGTAATTGACGCATATTTAACTACACTCACCCCAAAACCAGTGCGTTCAAAACGATTATTAGCTACTTGAGGATGGGAAGTGCCGTAAACCAATAAGCCATTACCTAAATTATTAAAGAAAT
>JBCCYD010000588.1:0-3513 GCA_039190385.1 Cyanobacteria bacterium P01_F01_bin.143
ATTTATGAAAGTATAAAACATAATCAATAACAAAAGTTGGAAATATACTCATTATCCGCATTTAAAATTAAAGTTTCTAAATGAAAAGAATTAAGTATGCTTAAACTTTTCATATTACTCTTTTTATTTTTTCCAATCTCTTAAGAAAACTATAGGTTTCAAACTAGACGCTGTTTATCAAAAAATTCCACTTAAATTTAAAACAAAACCAGGTAAAATATCTTCTCCTGATAGAGTTTGAGGATTGTTTAAAATTTCTACTTGTTTGTCAACTCGATATATTTCTACTATTTTTGCTGATGGTTCGATTAACCAACCAAGTTTAACGCCATTATTCAAATACTCTTCCATCTTGTTTTGCAAGTCTTCGTATCTTTGGTTTCTAACGTCACTAGGACTTACTAATTCGATCACAAAATCAGGAGCAAGGGGAGGAAAGCCATCTTGTTGTGCTTGAGTAAGTTTATTCCACCGTTCTAATTTAATCCAGCTAACATCAGGACTTCTTCTGGCACCATTAGGCAAAACAAACACCGTAGAAGAATCAAAAACTTCTCCTGTCCCATCAAGATCTGCCCAGTTTCTCAGTTTTTGAGTTAAGCGACTATTCTTGCGACCTGCCGTACCACCAGTGGGACTCATGATAATTAATTCTCCATCTTTCGTTAACTCCATTTGTGCGATCTGTTCAACTTGCGCTAGTTGCTCAAATTGTTTTGGAGTTACGAGAAATCCTTTAGGAATTGCGATCTCGAAGAAATTCGCTTTGCGAGCCGTCTCCATTTTCCTTTTTGCTAATTTAGGGTTTACTTATCATTATAAAAGAAGCTAAGTTCACTCTTTTTATAGTTGTGATTGATATCTCCATCTTCCCCCAAGTCAACAAGTAGTAGGATTATATAGAAGAAAATATTGGTCGATAGATCATTGATTTTCTGTAGTAAGCTGAGTTAATTGTTTATTTCATTGGTAAATGCGTGCACGCCAGAATATAGCTGAAATATTTTCCTCCTTTATCCAGTTTGATAGCGATCGCTTTAGTAATTGGGTGAGTGATCCTCGTTTACGTCGCAGCATTAATCAATGTTTGGCCAAAGAAGACAAGACAACCCATTCGGAAAACTTTTGGGCAATCTATTGGCATAAAAGATGGTGCCAAGAACCTTCAGGAATTGCTAGAGACCATTTAATTGCTTATCTACAAGAGGTTTGTTTTTGGTCTAGTCGCAAAACTATCAGCAATTTCCAGAGTACTCAATATAATTTGTCTGATGGCTTCCAAATTGCGATCACAGGAATTGATAAAGTACTCAAAGGATTCGATCGCGATCGCGGCTTTAATCTCAAAAGTTATGCTGGCATCACTTTTAGCAATCTCATTCGAGAATTATTACGTCAAAAACAAGAAATCGATATTTGTTCAGAATGGTCGCTCTTGAGGAAGCTAAGCAAGAAAAGACTCAGAGAATCTCTGCAAAACGCGGGTTTATCATCAGATATAGTCGAACAATATGTTCTTGCCTGGTTTTGTTTCAAAAATCTCTATGTGCCAGAACGTGCGAGCCCCACAAAAAAACTCAGTAAACCTAGACCTGAAACTTGGAAGGCGATCGCGGATTTCTATAATCAAGAACGCCAAACTCAACTTAAAAATTCTACTGCCAAAGTTGATCCCCTTACCCTGGAAAAATGGCTTTTAGCCTCTGTTAAAGCGGCTCGTGCCTATTTATATCCTAATGTTACATCGATCAATCAACCCAAGCCAGGCTATGATTCAGGGGAAATTGCTGATAGCTTGGTTGGGGAAATAGATGAATCTTTATTAAGCGAAATGATTGTAGAGGAAGAAACTCAAGAGCGCAATCAACAACAAAATCAAGTTAACGATGCATTGCAAGCTGCCTTAACTGAGCTTAAACCTGAGGATCGTCTTTTATTAGAGCTATATTATGTTCAAGGATTGAAGCAAAGTGCCATTGCCAAACAATTAAAAACACAGCAATATAGTATTTCTCGTAAACTATCTCGGGTGAAAAAATCTTTGCTCAAATCCCTAGCAAAATGGAGTCAGGATAGTCTGCATATCTCTTTGACATCTGACGTACTCAACAATATTAGCGTGATTATTGAGGAGTGGCTAAACAGTCACTACAAAGATCAAACGCCATAAAAATCGAATCAACAAAGCGTGTGTATTTCCTCGCTAGGTTAGTACCACAATAATGTAGGACCATGAGCCATGACCATTAATCTTGAATTATTTAACTCCAACCAATTAGTTGCCGAACTAGTCCCGAAAACCAAAGAAAAAGCTTGGACAAAAAGCCAAAATGCCGCAACCGACCAAAGTCGTTGGCAAATCTATCTTAACCAATTAACCCTCGATGTTTTGCTGCCGCTGCTCAAGGAAGAACAAGACGAATCTGTTCAACTATGGTTAAATAATCCAACGAGCACGAATATTGCCGAATTAGTTAATGGTACAGCAATTATCGTAGGCAATGCTAAATTAGTTTTAATTCCTTCTGAAGCCTCAGATCTCGAAGAATTAAACATCCCTCAAGAATGGGTTGATATTCCTGAATGGGCGGGTGATTATTACTTGGGAGTTCAAGTTAATGTCGAAGATAACTTTGTGAGAGTTTGGGGTTATACCACTCATCAACAAATTAAAACTACGGCTATCTATGACAATGGCGATCGCAGCTACACCATGAACGGTGATGATTTAATAGGTGACCTGAATGTTCTTTGGGTGGCTCGCGAATTATGCCCTGAGGAAGTAACCCAAGTTGAAATCGCCCCAATCCCCGAAATAAGCGTAACCCAAGCCGAAAATCTCATTCAACGCTTAGGGAACAAAGAAAATATCTTACCGAGACTAGCCATCCCTTTTCCTCTCTGGGCAGGTCTGATGCAAAATGCCGCTTGGAGAAATCATTTAGTCGAAAAACGTCGTGGCATTGAGCGAGTCTCTGTATTGAATTGGTTTCAAAAAGAAGTATCAGATATTATTACAGAACTTGGTTGGCGACAAATTGAATTTCAACCTAATATTTCGGGTGCTAGAGGCGTGAGTGCTAGCATCGATTCTCCTAAAGCGATCGCCAAAAAACTAAAAATTTCCCATCAACCCTACGAATTGAAAATCATTGCTTTAAACTCAGATACTTGGCGGTTTGAGTTACGCAGTCTTGCCTTGGGCGGGATGATTCCCCCAGGATTTATTCTAAGATTACTCACCGCAGAAAGACAAAGTTTTGCTGGCAATGAAGCAACCGCATCTACTCCTGTTGAGATGTTGGGGCTAGAAGTTGCCTTAGATCCTGGAGAAAGCCTAATCTGGGAAATCGAACCCACCCCTGATGATTATCAAGCCGAAATTTTAAAGTTTTAAATATCTAAATTTTCAAGTTAAACTATTTAAATAATATGGATATTACTTTGACAGGCAAGATTGTCAAAAAAGGATTTGGTTTTGGTGTTTGGGCATTGGTAACATCGGAAGGCAAA
>JBCCYD010000589.1:0-3493 GCA_039190385.1 Cyanobacteria bacterium P01_F01_bin.143
AACCAACTCTCTTATAACGTTTATTAATTGCTTTAGTATAGGAAAGAGCTAATTTTTGCATCAATTCTGAAAAATTATTATTATTTAAGTAAATTAATAAGTGATAATGATTTGGCATTAAGCAGTAAGCGGTTATTTCTACTGTATTAGATACTAGATATTCTCTTAACTTACTTAAAAAGTATAAATAATTATCTCTTTCAAAAAATATTTTCTGCCGATTATTACCTCGATTATAAATATGATAAAAGTTATTTACTTGAAAAGTAACATTGCGGATGGGCATATAAGATTTTGATTTACTGTAAACTCTTCTTTTATAACCTGAATTTTTTAAGAAACCCAATCTTATAATAAACCCGGTTTCTTCAAGAAACCGGGTTTATTGTTCTTTCTCTTTCTCACTCTTTCTACATCCGTTCCAAAACCTCAATCCCCAACAAAGATAACCCCAATTTCAAAGTTCTCGCTGTTAAATAACACAATGCTAACCGTGATGTTCTAATCGGCTCTTCTGATTTCAATACCGGACATTGTTCAAAGAATTTATTATACTTATCGCTCAAATCATAAAGGTATTCACACAATCTATTGGTCAGTAATTCTTGTTCTACTTCCCCAATCACCTCATCCAACTGTAAAATATGTTTTGCTAAACTAAACTCAGCTTCTTCTTTAAGCATAATTTCAACATTATCACCCAAGTTATCGTAATCAATTTTACCTTTTCTACTAATACCCTGAGTCCGAACGTAAGCGTAAAGCATATAAGGTGCTGTATTTCCCTTAAGTGTTAGCATTTTATCAAAGCTGAATTTATAATCTTTAGTCCGGTTTTGACTTAAATCAGCATATTTTACAGCGCTGATTCCCACAATTTTCGCTACATTCGCAATAAACTCTTCAGTTTCTTCTCTATTTTCTTCCTTTAATCTAGTTTCTAAATCCTCACGAGCTCTAGAAATTGCTTCATCTAATAAATCCTTTAACTTAACCGTTTCACCAGAACGGGTTTTGAGTTTCTTCCCATCTTCCCCCAATACTAAACCAAAGGGTACGTGAACGATTTCTATATCTTCGGAAATCCATCCAGCACGTTTTGCAACTTGAAATACACCCGCAAAATGGTTTGTTTGTCCAGCATCGGTCACATAAATTAACCTTTTGGCTTCGTCTTTCCCTATTCTGTAACGTAAAGCCGCTAAATCTGTAGTCGCATAGTTATAACCGCCATCGGATTTCTGTACAATCAAGGGTAAAGGATTTCCGTCTCTGTTCTTAAACCCTTCCAAGAAAACAACTTTTGCTCCATCGCTTTCTTCTAGTAATCCTGCTCGATCTAAATCTTCCACAATTGTGGAAAGTAGAGGATTGTAAAAAGATTCTCCCCTTTCCTCCACCTTAATATCCAGTAAATTGTAGATTACCTGAAATTCTTGACGGGATTGTTCGCAAAGTAATTTCCAAGCATGAATTGTATCTTCATCTCCCGCTTGTAATTTTACAACTTCTTGCCGTGCCCTTTCTTGAAAATCCTCATCCTCATCAAACCGTTTTTTAGCTTGCTTGTAAAAATTAACTAAATCTCCTATATCTAAAACATTCGCGGTAGTTAAAGCCTCTGGTGAAACCTCCCGGAGATTAGTAATCAACATTCCAAACTGGGTACCCCAATCACCCACATGATTCAACCGAATTACATCATGTCCTCTAAATTCCAAAATTCTCGCGATCGCATCACCAATAATCGTAGAACGTAAATGTCCGACGTGCATCTCCTTCGCAATATTTGGACTGGAAAAATCCACAACCTCCCGTTTGGGATATTTAGCTAAGGGAACCCCCAAACGTGGATCGTTAAGCAGAGAATTTAACTGAGTTTCCAAGTATGATGTTTGTAACCGTAAATTAATGAAACCTGGACCAGCAATTTCAGGTTTTTCGCAAATATCGGAGACATCCAGATTATCAACCACTTGTTTTGCGATATCTCTCGGTTTTTGTCCCAACTTTTTGGCTAAAGATAAAGCCATATTCGCTTGAAAATCCCCAAATTCCGGTTTTGATGCAGGAACTAAAATTGGATCACTATTGATGTATTCATCCCCAAAAGCCTTACTTAAAGCTTGTTGTAACTTATCTCTGAGTTTTTCTTGTGTAGCGTTCATATGTAAATTTTCTCTTAATCTTACTATCTAATCTTCTGCTATACAAAAAAGCATATTAATTGATTTTGAGTCGTTGGAGTTGACCCAAAATTTTACAAGATAACCAAAAAAACTTTTAATTATAATAGAGCTTAAGCAAATTGACATTTTTCTTGTAGGGTGCTCCTACACTGACAAATTTTTAAGGTAGTAATAATATTTTTAGTGTCACGCACCACCCGAGTATTGTGATGATTGTGCAAGTCCGGTGTAAATTAGATTCGCAACAGTTTTCGTTCAAACGTTTCAAAAAAGTTCAAAATCCAAAATTCACGCTCTGGATGTATTCTACCGCTCTGTCTTCCACTAGCGGTTCATAAATCATATAGCCACTGAAAAAAATCTATCTATCCAGCTTGATAAAAAAAGATTTGCGATCAACCCAAAGGGCATGCGCGAAGCGATCGCCCATAGCAGATTATTTGCTTCGTCGTCGTTGGCTTTTCATATTACATGCGTACTACTTATTGTAGGTAGTATAGCACGAATTTTTGTTCAATCAAAATCCACAGAATTTAAGGGTGAGGTATTCATTGAGGAACCTTTCGTTGAAAAATTCACTCGACATCTTACAGTGATTTCCCGGGAAGGGTTTTCCAGAATTTTGGAGTTTAAATTATTATTTGAATTACTTGATGAAATTAACATGCTATCTAATTCATCATTGTAAATTCCTTCTGCTCCGATAATTGGAGTTAATTCTTCAATTTCAATAATTCCATCAAGTTCTAAGTTTGCTCCTTCTGCTAATAGTGTTGCATGAATCAGAGCATTTTGAATCGCTTCTTTTTTTGCTTTTTTCTCAACTCCCGAATTTTTCGTAAAAATAGGTTGAAGCATCTCTAATGTAAATGAATAGCGTCGATGCTTAAATAAAGGTTCTAATTGAGATAAAGCTTGTACCAAGGAATAAATATCTTCGCAAGAAATAATAATTTTTTGATTTGCTTCTTGTCGATTTTTTCTACTATTTAACCATTTTCTTTCTACACTAATACCACCTTCTTTTAATTCTGAGTGTTTTAATCCATTAGATTTTAAAGTTTCAATACAGCGAACGCGTAAATCAACCAGTTCATCCAAAGCTATTTTTTTGCGATTAGTCCATACAATTAGGTTAATGTAAGCTACATATTTTTGGATAGTTTCTAAATATTTCGATTCTCCGACAACTTCGATATGAGGTTTCATATTGATTTTTCTTTTTAATTTTACTAGCTTGATTTTTTAATTTAATAACCTATCAATTAAACGAAGGAAGAAGGAAGAAGGAAGAAGGTTGGAAT
>JBCCYD010000590.1:0-3474 GCA_039190385.1 Cyanobacteria bacterium P01_F01_bin.143
ATATTAATTTTTTTTTTCCTCATTTTTAAAAATTTATCAATCATTTTATATACAAATTTTAAATTATAAAATTTAATATTGTTCTTTTTTTATATATAAAAATATTATGCAAAATACAGAACGGGAAACAAATCTGCAAGCCATTACCGATGGATTGAAAGGAATTGACATAATTCGCGATCGCGCTCGACTGGAACAACTATCTCTCGATTATTATCACTTTAGTCCGATTCTCCAGAAGCAATTAGCAGATAAACGCGGAGAGCTCGCAGTCCGACCAAAAACAGAAGCCGAAGTTATTCAAGTTGTTCAAGCTTGTGTTCAGCATAAAATTCCTCTAACCGTTAGAGGTGCGGGAACAGGAAACTATGGTCAATGCATTCCCCTAGAAGGTGGTGTGATTCTAGATTTGAGTAGGATGAACCAGATCAAGTCTTTAACGCCAGGTATTGCGATCGTAGAGCCTGGAGTTAGAATGGGAGCTTTTGATAAAAAAGCCCGAGAAATTGGTTGGGAATTACGCATGGCTCCTTCTACCTATCGCACAGCAACTATTGGTGGTTTTGTTGGTGGTGGTAGTGTGGGCATGGGTTCGATTAATTATGGACAAATTAGCGATCGCGGAAATCTAAGGCGCGTCCGCATTATCACCATCGAAGAAAATCCTAAAATAATTGAGTTACAAGGTGATCAAGTCCAAAAGGTCATTCATGGTTATGGCACCACAGGAATTATTACCGAATTAGAAATTGCCCTGGCACCGGCTTATCCTTGGCAAGAAATGATTGTGGTTTTTGATGATTTTATGACGGCGGCTAAATTTGGACAGACCCTCAGTGATAGTTCGGGTATTGTCAAAAAATTAGTTAGTATTCATGCTGCGCCAATTCCCAGTTATTTTATTGCTTTACAAGATCATTTACCTGCGGGCAAACATGCGGCTTTGGTGATGATTTCAGAATATGATCGCAAACTTTTTCTAGAGTTGGTAAAAGAATATCAGGGAGAGATTACCTATGATAAAAACGCGATCGCGGCTAGTAAAGGAACAAGCTTATTAGAATTTACCTGGAATCATACAACGCTACATGCTCGCAATATAGATTCTAATCTGACATATCTGCAAACTTTTTACTTTACTTTAGAAAGAGTTCAACAGATGTATGAGTATTTTGGTGATGAAGCGTTGATTCATTTAGAATTTTTGCTCGCGGGCGGAAAGGCTGTCCCCGCAGGATTGCAGTTAGTGCGTTATACAACCGAAGAAAGACTAAACGAAATTATTCGCTATCACGAAGAGCAGGGCGCATTCATTGCGAATCCCCATGTTTATACCATTGAAGATGGTGGCAACAAACAAATCGATCGCGATAAGGTAGCTTTTAAACAACAGGTAGATCCCTATGGTTTATTAAATCCAGGAAAGATGAGAGGGTTTGGACATTGAACATTGAGCATTAAACATTGACCATTAATACATTTTTTTGGAGGAGAAACTTGTCTGGGATTAGTAATGATGAACTAGCTAAAAAGCTTGAGGATTTGGAGAATAAGTTCAATGATTTGGAAAAGTCTTTGGAGAATGGAACTCATCCTTCGGGAATGGCTGATGCTAGAGAGGTTAAAGGATCTTTTAAGCAGGAAAAAGATCCCAAATTTGATATTTCTGAGGATAATTTGTTAGATATATATTTTCATAGTCCTCAGATTTTTGCTGATATTGCTATTAAAGCTTCTTTGTCTGCGGATAGTTATCGCCAAAAAACTTCAGGAAAAACTTATCTCGAAAAAATCAGTAATGGTAATTATTGGATTATTTCTACTAAAGATGGTAATTATTGGTTAGTTCCTAAACATAATATTGTGATTAATTCTCCAGTAATGAAGACTTTAGAATCAATATTTAATTGTAAAGGATATAAAGGAAGACAAACTAAAGATTTTGTTCTTAATAAACCGGCCCAACTTTCTTTCGATGCTATTAGTAAACAATGGAAAGTTGAAGAGCCAGGAGAATTACAGTTTGATTTAAGACAAGGCAAAGTTTCTTTTTTGGATTCAGAAATCAAACAAATTCAAGAGGAAAGAGCTAAGCTGCAACGACAAATAGAACAAGTACAAAAAAATATCACTAAAAATAGTAGTTCTCCAGAATCTCAGATAATACAGCTTCAGGAATTACGTGAAGAATTTCAAGAAATCAAAAAACAAGTACCTAAGCTGAAAAATCAACAATTAGATCAATCACAAAAGAAGATTATCGAAAAACAACAACAGCAATTAGAAGAAGCTAAAAAAGAAAGGCAAAATTTAAAATTATTATTAGAAAAAGCAGATCAAGAAAGACAAGAGATGCGTTTGCAGATTATTAAAATGACGCGATCGCATACTAATATCTCTTCCACAGAAAATCAGGTCAATATTAGCTCTGTCAATTGGGAAAATGCCAAAGAGCTAGATGTTTTGGTTGGACATGGCGATTCTGTGCGGACTGTGGCCATTAGTAATTGGCAAGATAGGCAAAATATTATAGCTAGTGGCAGTTTTGATAAGACAATTAAAATCTGGAATTTAGAAACTGGAATATTAATTAATACTCTACAAGAAACATCTCGGATTAATGCGATCGCGATTCATCCTCAGAAGTCTTTACTGGTTAGTGGTTGTGATGAGAATAAAACCCACATTTGGAATCTTGATACTCTAACTTCGATTCCTCTAGAATTTCATACAAATCGAGTTTTAGCTGTTGCTATTAGTAAAGATGGTAAAACTCTAGTTAGTGGAAGTCGCGATCATACGATAAAAATTTTTAATTGGACTAGCTCTGATTTAGAGGTGAAACATGATCTTACTGAAGATTATGGAACAGTCCTTGCTCTAGAAATTACACCAGATAATAAGCATATTATTAGTGCTTATGGTGATAATACTGTCCGAGTTTGGGATTTAGCAACAGGGAAACTTATTAAAACTATTATCCGATATAGCGATCTCATTTGGTCAATCGCAATTAGTCCTGATAGTAAAACTTTAGTTTGTGGAAGTCGCGATCGCACTATTCAAATTATTGATCTAGCTACAGGTAATATCAAACAAACTTTAACTAAACATACATCGGCAGTTTGGTCAGTCACAATTAGTCCTGATGGCAATACTTTGGCTAGTGGAAGTTCTGACAATACTATTGTTTTATGGGATTTAAATACAGGGAAAGCCCAAAAAACTTTAACAGGGCATTCTCAAGATGTTTCAGCAGTCACTTTCAGCGCTGATGGTCAAAAATTAGTCAGTTGTAGTCGCGATCAAAAAATCAGAATTTGGCAAGCTTGAAACCGACATTTCGCACCTTTGAGATGGGATTTTATAGTTTTCCTTAAAAGCTTACAATCAATGCTTTATTGATATTTATTCCCGTTAACAGCGATCGCAAACCAGAAAAGAATCAGATTAAACTAAATATTTCGTAGGTTG
>JBCCYD010000591.1:0-3470 GCA_039190385.1 Cyanobacteria bacterium P01_F01_bin.143
ATTTATGGTTCTTTTAGCTGCTTTTAAGATACTTTTGTCTTATTATACAGAGCAAGAACAAATTTCTGTGCGATCGCCTATTCTTAATCGTAACCATGTAGAAACAGAAACTTTAATCGGGGCTTTTGCTATTCCTCTAATTTTATCGACAAAAATATTACCAGAGCAAACTTTTAGTAATCTACTATCTGAAGTTAGGCAAGGAACTTTGGAAGCTTATTCTCATCCAGAAATGCCGTTGAATTATAATTTGTTGTCTTCTGTCTTATTTGATTTTATGAAGGAACCAACAGATGTAATTACTTTACCTAATTTAAAATTAGAAGTTGAAAATAAATTGGCAAGCTTAACTATTGGGGGCGTAGATTTATTTTCCTATTTAGCAGAAGTAAAAGGGCAAGAAGGATTGTATTGGGCATTAGGATATAATACTAAGATTTTTAGTTCTGAGACTATCAAAGAGTTAATGAACTCCTATTTACAAATTCTTGAAACTTGCGTAACAAATTCAGACCAGAAAATTTCCCAATTTAGTTTATCAAAGGAATTAGTAATAGCCAAAAATCTTAATGCTCAGCAAATCGCGATCGCGTCAACCTGTACAGCAGAACCATTAGCAGAATCTTTATCTTTCTGGATGAAACAATTAGAGATTTCTAGTAACATTAAGTTTGCAGCTTTCAATCAAGTTTTTCAAGAACTTCTTGAACCTCAAAGTTTACTAGCTCAAAATCAAAATGGAATTAACTTGATTTTAGTACGATTTCAAGATTGGTTATCGAGCAATAATATTGAACAAAATTTATTAGCTAATGTACAACAATTAGTAACAGCTATTAAATCTAGTTCGGCGAGGACAAAAGTTCCTCACATTCTTGTTTTATGTCCTAACTCTCTGGAAAACTCACAAAAATATCAAGTTCTCTTTGAAGGGTTAGAGGAAAAGATTAAAGTAGAACTAGCAAATATTAATGGGGTATATTTATTAACTTCGACGGATTTGCAAACTACTTATCCTGTGGAAAACTATGAAGATCACTATGCAGAGCAACAAGCAAGTATTCCTTTCACTCCTGCTTTTTACACTGCTTTAGGAACTCAGATTTCTCGCAAAATTAATGTTATTAAAAGTAACCCTTATAAAGTAATTGTCTTGGATTGCGATCGCACTCTTTGGGATGGAGTTTGTGGGGAAGACAGCATCAAAGAAATTAAAATTGATGGGCCTTATCGGTTTTTACAAGAATTTATGGTGGCTCAACATAATTCAGGAAAATTAATTTGTTTGTGCAGCAAAAACAATCCTGAAGATGTAGAAGCTGTCTGGCAATATCATCAAATGCCTCTAAGGGACGAATATATTATTGCCAAACGAATTAATTGGCAGGCAAAATCGGAAAATTTAAAGTCTTTAGCCAAAGAATTAAACTTAGATCTCAATAGCTTTATCTTTATTGATGATAATCCAGTAGAATGTGCCGAAGTTCAAGCCAATTGTCCAGAAGTATTAACTATCCAATTACCAGAAGAAGCAGAAAACATAACACGATTTTTACAACATATCTGGGCTTTTGATTGGTTAAAAATCACAGAAGCCGATCAGCAGCGAACTGAAAGTTATCGAGACAATATTAAACGAGAATCTTATCGAGAAAATACCCTGACTCTTGCTGATTTTATTGCTGGGCTAGAATTAAAAGTCAATATTTCATCCTTGGCCTTAGAAGAAGTTACTCGGGTATCGCAATTAGCCCAGAGAACAAATCAATTTAACTTAACCACTATTCGATATTCTCCAGAAGAAATACAAAAAATTTATGAGTCAGAACAAGAGCAATGTTTAGTAGTCAAAGTTCGCGATCGCTTTGGTGATTATGGTTTAGTTGGTGCGATTATCTTTGAAATCAATGATTCTATTTTAAGAGTCAAGAATTTAATGCTAAGTTGTCGGGCTTTCGGCAAAGGAGTTGAGCATCAGATGTTAGCTCACCTAGGAAAAATTGCTCTTGAGGCCGAAATTAATCAGATTAATTTACCCTATATTGCTACTTCTAAAAATCAACCTGCTCGCAATTTTCTCGAAACTATTGGCAGTGAGTTTAAACAAGTAACTGAATCTAATTTGCATTTTAATTTACCTGCTGAATTTGCATCTAAAATTATCTATCAACCAGAAAATAATCAGACTTTAACTCTAGATAAAACTAGCAATATCTCTAACCATAAGCAATCTCGAAATGTAGCACCTTTTGCTCGTATTGCAACAGAATTAGCCGAGGTAAAAAATATTCTCCAAGCTATTCAATTACAAAAGCACCAAGCAAGACCAGATATCAAGACTAATTATGTTGCGCCGCAAACTCAAACTGAACAAACCCTAGCTAAAATTGTCGCGAAAATTTTAAATTTGGAATCAGTTGGCATTAATGATGACTTTTTTGAGTTAGGTGGTTCTTCAATGCTCGCAGTGCAATTCATTTCAGAAGTCAATAAAGTTTTCAAAATTGAACTATCTTTGCTCAACTTATTTCAAGCAACAACCATTGCCAAATTTGCCAAAGTTATCGATTCTAAGTTTCAAGAGCAGCCAATAAATCAAAATATAACTATAGACTGGGATGCTGAAGCTGTTTTAGATCCAAGTATTTATCCCCAAACACCATTTATAAAAACAATAGAGCAACCTAAAGCTATTTTATTAACAGGAGCTACAGGATTCCTCGGGGCTTTCTTACTTCATGATCTAATCAAAGAAACATCAGCAAATATTTATTGTCTAGTTCGAGCCAATAATATCCTAGAAGGTCAAGAAAAACTGCGAAAAAATCTAGAAAAATATTCACTTTGGCATGAAGAATTAAATCATCGCATTATTGCCTTGCCCGGTAATTTAGCTCAACCATATCTGGGTTTATCGCCAGAAGAATTTGAACAAATAGCTAGTGAAATCGACTGGATTTACCATAACGGTGCGGCAGTTAATTTTATTTACCCATACGAACAATTAAAAGCTGCTAATGTCAAAGGTACGGAAGAAATTTTAAGGCTAGCTAGTCATACCAAAGATAAGCCTGTACATTTCGTTTCAACAATTGGTATTTTTCAAACAGCAGAAAATAAGAATAATTTGATAAAAGAAATAGATAATCCTTCTAATCCCCAAGCTATTCAAGGAGGATATTTTCAAAGTAAATGGGTAGCAGAAAAATTAGTCAAAAATGCCTTTTCTCGGGGTATGACTGGCTGTATTTATCGTCTCGGTGCTGTTGCTGGTGATAGTCAAACAGGAATCGGTAATACAGATGATGCGATGGCTAGAATGCTCAAAGGTTTTACTGAACTAAGAAAAGCTCCAAAGATAGACTTTCCGATCGATATAGTTCCTGTAGATTATGTTAGTCAAGGGATTGTTTATTTATCTCAACAAGAACAATCTTTAGGGCAAACATTCCATTTTTGCCAACAAAAAC
>JBCCYD010000592.1:0-3453 GCA_039190385.1 Cyanobacteria bacterium P01_F01_bin.143
AGGATATTCAGTAGTAACAGATTATTTTGATTCAATAGTAAATCACGATCCAAACTTTATTTTTGCGCATTTAAATTTATCTTCTGCTAACTCACTCTTTGCAGGACGTCCTGATAGAACTGTTGACCTTCTTAGCCAAGCTATTGAAACAGTTACACCCGCAAATCCTAGTTATCCTTTTTTTCTTTGGACTTATAAGGCGACAGATGAAATTTTATTTTTAGGGAATTTAGAAGCTGCCCAAAATTCATATGAAACAGCTGCAAAATGGGCAAGTATGCGTGAAGATGAGCTGGGAGATGAATTAGCTAAGCGTTATTCACAAACTGCTCAATTCTTAGCTAGTGATCCCGATCCAACTCAAGCACAATTTGGAGCTTGGATGACGACTTTAGCCTTAGCTAAAGATTCTAAAACTCAAGTTTATATTCTTGAACAGCTTAAAGAATTAGGTGCAAAAATAACTGTTGGTTCTAATGGGGAACTAGATATCAAGCTACCAGAAAGAGCTTAGCTTTTAGCTATTTTTTTACTTATTTTTTTAAGCGCAGCTTCCGCCGCTGCTTTTTCTGCCTCTTGCTTACGTTTTCCTATTCCTATTCCGTAAATAATTCCTTGGACTAATACTTGGGCAGTAAATTCCTTGGCATGGTCGGGGCCAGACTCTTTAATGATTTGATAAGTTGGAGGTTCGTGATATTTAGCCAATGCCCATTGTTGAAATTTATTTTTACTATCTATAAAAGTCTTTGTTGGGGAATTACTTTGTTCATTGACTAATTGTTCTGCTAGTAAATTAAAGAGATGTTTTATATAGGTTTCAACAGCTTCAATTCCCTGATCGAGAAAATAGGCACCAATCATCGCTTCAAAGGTGTCATTGAGTAAAGAAGGATTCTCTCTGCCATTTTCCTTCGCTGCGCCTTTGCCCAGACGCATTAATTCGCCTAAGTTCATTAAGGCTCCGAGTTTGCCTAATTGCTCTTCATCGACTAATCGCGATCGCAGACGTGTTAGCTCAGCTTCATTCATCTGAGGATAATTTCGGTAAAGTAATTCTCCAACTAAAAAACCCAGAACAGCATCGCCTAAAAATTCTAGTCTTTCATTATGCCCTGATACTTCAGGATGTTCATTGGCATAGGAACGATGAGTTAAAGCTAATTCTCGTAAACTCTGATCTTTGATTGGTGGCAGTTGGTAGTCAATCTTGTTTGTCATTCCAACATTAAGTATAAAATTTTTGTCTACTTTCTATCTTAGGTTGACTTTCCTTGAGATAGTTTTGAAAAAGGCATTCAAGATATTAATGTACACGAAAATCAAGTATTTTGAGAGCACCAGGAATGTAGCTTCATTCCACAAATAGTGTTTTTTGTTTAAATTTAGAATTTTTAACACCATATCTAGTGCTATCATACAGACCCGCGATGAAATGGTGTAAGTATGAATTGCTTAGAAGAATGGTCAGCTAGTGGTGTAGATACAGAGTTAACTAAGTTGAATGTCGTTCCGTTAGAAGGAATTGCGGCTTCGGAATACTTACTATATTCTGATGCTATTCCAAGGCGTAACGACGGGCGCATTAGTGAAACATTTCTTCAACTTTATTCCCATACAGTCGAAGGTGGTTGGTGGTGCTCAGGTATTGACTTGCTAACTGGGGAAGAAGATGTTTGGGGTTGTTTTAAACCTGATTCTCCTCGTCAAAGTGGCGATCGCCCTAAGCCCATTAAATACGAACATCCACCAAAAACTCCCACTGGAGTATTTGCTCTCAAAGTAACAACTAGTATTTGGAAAAAAATAGCTAAGCGTTACAAAGTCAATTTTTCAGAAAAAGATACAGATCAGAGTTTACCAGATTTGGGTTTTTGGCAATGGATAATTAAGCATCCAGAAATTCCCCTATGTCTGACAGAAGGGGCAAAAAAAGCAGGAGCATTATTATCTGCTGGGTATGCTGCGATCGCCCTCCCAGGAATTAACAATGGCTATCGGACACCAAAAGATCCCGCTGGCAAAAGAATTGGCAAATCTGCCCTAGTACCACAATTACAGATTTTTTCCGAAAGCTCATCAGAACAGCAAGAGAGGCGAGAAATATATGTTGTATTTGATTGTGACGAGAAGCCAAACACGATTAAGGCAGTGAATGCGGCGATCAAGAAAATTGGTTATCTATTTCAGCAACAGGATTGCGAAGTAAAAGTCGTTACCTGGGATAATCAATGGGGAAAAGGGGTTGATGATCTCATAATCAACCAAGGACAAAAAAGTTTTGAGCAAGTTTATAAACAGGCACTGTCATTAGAAATTTGGAAAGCTAAAACCTGGACTCAATTAACCTATGCGCCCGAAGTTGTAGTTAATTCTCCCTACCTATTAAATGTTGATGTTGATGCAGAAAATAAATTAATTGGCATTAAATCGCCTAAAGGTACAGGAAAAACCAAATTATTAGAAAATTTTGTCCATCAAGCCCTAGAAAAATCCAAAAAAATCCTAGTTATTGGTCATCGAGTCCAATTGGTCAAAGCTTTATGTCAACGTTTTGGACTGCCCTATGTGACTCAACTGCGGGATAATCCAGAAATTGGGAACCTGGGTTATGGTTTATGTATTGATTCTCTTCATGCCAATTCCCAAGCAGGATTTGATCCTGATGATTGGTCAGATAGCATTGTAATTATCGATGAAGTAGAACAGGTATTGTGGCATGGTTTAAACTCAACTACTTGCAAAGATCATCGAGTAGCAATTTTAAAATCCCTCAAAACCCTAATGCAAAATATTGTTTTAGGTTCGGGACAAGTATATGTTGCTGATGCAGATTTAAGTAATATCGCGATCGATTATTTAATCTCTCTAACCGGAATTGATCTACAACCGTTTATTGTGGAAAACAAATGGAAGCCCGATCGCGAATCATCTTGGTCTGTATATAACTACGATGGCAAGAGTCCTAAGAAATTAGTTAATAATTTAGAAACCCATATTCAACAAGGAGGCACGCCCTTAGTCTGTCTTTCTGCCCAAAAGTTGACTAGTAAATGGGGTACACAAACTCTAGAATCATACTTAAGCAAGAAGTTTCCTGACAAAAAAATTCTCCGCATTGATTCAGAATCTTTAGTCGATCCTGCTCATCCTGCCTATGATTGCATGAGTAATCTCGATCAGGTTTTAGCTAATTTCGATATTGTCTTAGCTAGTCCTTCGATTGAAACAGGAATTTCTATTGAACTAGAAAACCATTTTACTTCTGTCTGGGCGATCGCCCAAGGAATTCAGGGAGAAAATACGGTGCGGCAAAGTTTAGTTCGTAAGCGAGCTAGACTTTGCCGCACCTTATTTTCTCCCTGAATTCCTTGGGCGATCGCCCAGACATAAGTAAAATGGTTTTCTAGTTCAATAGAAATTCCTGTTTCAATCGAAGGACTAGCTAAGACA
>JBCCYD010000593.1:0-3453 GCA_039190385.1 Cyanobacteria bacterium P01_F01_bin.143
AGCTTCTCTAAAATCAGCTTCCAACAAAAAACTCTGATTAAAATTCATTTTTGTTAAATTAGCTTGTTGCCAAACACTGTGAGTCAAATGTGTCTTAATCGCGATCGCTTTTTGCAGCAGAGCATTACTAAAATTGACCTGCTCAAGACGAGCATTAGTTAAATTTGCTCCTGCCAAATTGGCGCCACTAAAATTAGCAGATGTCCCGACAATTTCCCGTAAATCAGCCTCAGTTAACATTGCCGAGGTAGCGTTGAGAGAATCAATATTTGCCCCAAATAGCTTAGCCTTAGTAGCTTCGGCCAGAGTTAGATTAGTTCCTTGTAGATAAGCACTATTAAGCTCAGCTTTAGTTAAAATTGCGCCAGTTAGATCTGCGTCCAAGAATCGAGCAAATCTTAAAATAGCTTTAGTAAAATCTGTTTTTTTACCAGAAGCTTGGCTTAGATTTGCACCTCGTAGATAGGCTTCTGGAAATTTAGCTTGATCCAAATTTGCCGATTCTAGATTGATTTTGCTTAATTCAGCCAGATGAAAAGATTTTCCTGCGGCAATTTGCTGAAGAATTTCCTCGCGAGTAAGTAAAGTCATATAAATATATCAAGTTGTTATTTAAATATTAAAAGATATTGAGAAACTAACTATTCTGTTAATTCCTTTTTAGTACATATCTTGCAGTATAATTGTCCTTCGGTATTGTGTGCTGATATCTAAGAGAATGCTAATGCGATCGCTAAAAACTCCTCGTAGAACAAAAATTGTGGCAACTGTAGGGCCAGCTACCCTCAAGCCAGAAGTTTTAAAAAAATTAATCCAAGCAGGTGCTACCACCCTAAGGATTAACTTTTCCCACGGTACACAAAATGATCATCAAAAAGCGATTCGTCTCATTCGCCAAACAGCTTTTGAACTTAATCAGCCCGTAGGTATTTTACAGGATTTACAAGGGCCAAAAATTCGTCTGGGAAAATTTGCCTGTGGCACAATTTCATTAGCAGAAGGAGATCCTTTTATTCTTACTAGTCGGGAAGTAGAATGCGATCGCACTATCAGTTACGTTAGCTATAAAAATCTCGTACAGGAAGTTCCCGAAAACGCCACAATTCTTCTTGATGATGGTAAAGTCGAGATGAAAGTAGAAAAAATTGATGCTGACAAACAAAACCTTCATTGTCGCGTTGTCGTTGGTGGGGTACTCTCCAGCAACAAAGGAGTTAATTTCCCCGGTGTTTATCTTTCCGTCAAAGCATTAACCGACAAAGATCGTGATGACTTGGTATTCGGACTGGACCAAGGAGTAGACTGGATTGCCTTGAGTTTTGTGCGAAATCCCCAAGATATTCTCGAAATCAAAGAACTGATCTCTGGTGCCGGTAAATCGATTCCTGTGATTGCAAAAATCGAAAAACATGAAGCGATCGAACAAATGGAAGCGGTTCTCTCTCTCTGCGATGGCGTCATGGTAGCCAGAGGAGATCTCGGAGTCGAATTACCCGCAGAAGACGTACCAATTCTACAAAAAAGATTAATTGCCACATCCAACAGACTCGGCATTCCCGTTATCACTGCTACCCAAATGCTCGATAGCATGGTGAACAATCCTCGCCCCACTCGCGCCGAAGTCTCAGACGTTGCCAATGCGATTCTCGATGGCACAGATGCCATTATGTTATCCAACGAAACTGCCGTGGGAAATCATCCCGTTGCCGCAGTCGAAACTATGGCCCGCATAGCCCAACGTATCGAGCAAGAACAAACTCGCATTCCACCCGATTCCGAGAGTAATGCCAGCAGTAAATGGTCAGTCCCCAATGCCATCTCAGCGGCTGTAGGTCAAATTGCCGAGCAGTTAGATGCCTCAGCCATTATGACTCTAACTAAAACTGGTTCCACGGCGCGTAACGTCTCCAAATTTCGACCCAAAACCCCAATCCTAGCCATTACTCCCCAAGTCAGTGTTTCCCGTAGATTGCAGCTCGTCTGGGGAGTTAAACCTCTTTTAGTACTGGATCTACCTTCTACGTCTCAGACCTTCCAATCAGCAATTAATGTTGCCCAAGAGAAAAACTGGTTGGCAGCAGGGGATTTAGTCGTAATGACTGCGGGTACTTTGCAGGGAGTGGCTGGTTCAACCGACCTGATCAAAGTGGAATTAGTGCAAGCTGTACTGGGGAGTGGCACGGGAATTGGTCAAACATCAGTTAGTGGTGTCGCCAGAGTCGCGGATAATCCTCGAAGTATGAATGATTTTAATTCTGGTGATATTTTAGTCGCTTCTTCTACTAATGCCGGATTTATTGAAATTATCCGTCAAGCATCGGGAATCATTACTGAAGAAGATAATCTTACTAGTCATGCGGCAATTCTTGGTTTGCGGTTGGGGATTCCAGTGATTGTCGGTTTCAAGTCAGCAACGGAAGTTATTCGAGAAGGTTCCATTGTCACTCTCGATGCGAAACGAGGTTCTGTTTATTCTGGTGCAATCTCTAGTAGCAATACGGATAATTGATTGCTAATGGCTAATGGCTAATGGCTAATTGTTTATCTTTGGATGGACGCTAATGGTTTAAGTAGCGCTAGAAAACTCTGAATGAATGTACATTAATTTTTCAGAGCTTTCTCAGGAAGCAATTTCATACTAGAAATAATGAATCTCAAAATATCTAATTGTCAATTATGGTGTTTGCTCTCATTATTCCAAAGAAGCGTTTGATTCTTCATAGTTTTTCTTGCTTAGCCATGTTATTCGTGATGCTGGGACCGCTTAAAGCTCAAGAGCTCAAACAGAATCAAACATCCTCTACTGACTTGCTACAAAGTGGACAAGAAAAAATACAAAATCAAAATTATCGAGGAGCAATTCTTGATTTAAGTCAATCGATATTACTCGATCCTGAGATAGCTGATAGTTATTTTTATCGTGGTCTCGTTCGTGCTGAACTAGAGGATCAACTGGGGGCTATTTCTGATTTCGATGATGCTATTCTCAGAAATCCTCGTCATGGCTTGGCTTACTATCACCGTGCAGGGGTCTTCTTTAATTTGGGAAATCAATCAGAAGCTATTTTAGATTTACAATTGGCAGCTCAACTCTTTTTAGATCAGGGAAATACCGATGCTTATCAAAAAACTGAAACTTTGCTTAAACATTTTGGAGTAGAATTACCATCGAGTTAATTTCGCTATCTACAATATGTCTGAATAAAACTTAGATTCACGAAGCGCGCCACTATGAGAAGCTCAGCACCGTGATTATCATTCATCAGCAATGGTTAGAGGAATTTATCGAATAGTGTAAGTTCTGATTTCAGTGATTTATACTTTGTTAAATTCAATACCAATTCTGGGTAGTCTAAGTATTGAACTAGTCGAAAAGTATCTTTTGCTAGGTCTATTTATATAATTTTAATTCCTAGCTATTCATAACATTAAGCTTATTTCGTTTGAATAAAT
>JBCCYD010000594.1:0-3452 GCA_039190385.1 Cyanobacteria bacterium P01_F01_bin.143
TATTCAGCTTGGTTTGTCAATCGCTATTTAATTAAGTATATTAACCAAGAATAGTCTATGATTAAATTCTTATTTTTAATGAGCTTCTCAAAAATACATCTTGACGTGCGGAATGTGAGTTTAATTCAAGCTAATTTAGCTGCGATTACCCTGTCCTTTGGCCTATATTTTCAATGATTCATGGAATTCTGTTGGCGAATCCAGAGAAATTATTGTTGGAAAGGATCTAAGCTATCGTCTTTTGTTAGTTTGTTTTACAGAAAGAAATAATCGAATACGTATTATTAGTGCCCGCCTAGCAACAAAAAAGGAACGTCAAGACTATGAACAACAAACAAAATTTCAATAGTGATAAAGAATTCGAGGAGGATTTACTCGCTGAATATAATTTTGATTATAGTAAAGCTAAACCTAACCGTTTTGTATCCACTCAAGAAAATATAATTATTACATTAGAACCAGACGTTGCAGCGGTTTTTAAAACTTCTGAAGACGTGAATAAAGCTCTCAGAGCTATAATATTAGCTATTCCAAAATCCTAGACAAATAATAGTAAACAGAATTAACTTATCTCCCTAAAGCAACAATTCCTTGTTTTGTTGGCTCTAAAATAATATAACCTTCATTGAAAGATGATTCTGGAAGACTGGAAAGCTTTTGTTCAAAATCTGATGGTTTGAGTTGTTGAGCTTTTAATATTTCGTACTGACTGCCATAACTTTCAAAAACTGAACTTCTAGAAATCATTTTTCTTAACGAAGGAATAATTATTTGTTTTTCTTTTTCTATACCGATTTCTATATTTTTATTAAGCCCCGATGTTTCATCTGAGAAAATATTTGGTTTCTCTTTGGCAAATAAATTTAAATTAGAAGCAGCTTTAGAGATCCAATTTTTTGCGTACCATGATTCATTAATTTTCAGTCTTAAATCATCAATCCAAGACAAACCTTTATTTTCTTTGTAGACAAAATCTAACCATTGAACTAATTCGGTAATGGAAATATCATTGGCAAAATCACTGGCTAAAAATCTTTCCGGATATTCTCCAACCAGCATTTCTTTAGCAATGCGATGAGCTTCAGCTTGCCAAAATGAATTCAGTTCGGCGATTTCTTTATGGGCAATATCCAACATTCCTAACTCTGCGGTACATCTGACTTGAGCAAGCGCTGTTAAGGAAAAATATTCTTCATATGCCATTGCCGTTTCAATTGTCTTGGCTTCAGACAACAGCTCTCGGTAACGCATGTTTATTTCAGCAAGAGTATTTCGAGAATTATGCAAAATTGTGTGACGATGTTCGATCGCTGTATTGGAATCAATTTTTAACAAGGCGTTTAATGCGGCATAAAGTCTTGCTCTCTCGCTACTTTCGAGAAAATACTTAATCGCTTGAACATCTTTTTGGATATCTTTTAGTCTGCAGTCTATGGTATTAAGTTTATTGTTTAGAGCAGCAAAACCAATACAACTGACTGTTAAGCCCAAGCCTGATAACAATGCAGTTCCTGTGGTAATTTTACAAACCAGACCAGTTATTTCAGAAAGTGAAGTGATTTGTCCTGATAATTGTAATAATTGATGAGTATTATATTGACTCATCTGTTTAAGTTCTTCCAATTTGAAATCAGTAAGAATTCCTGGAATAAAATTCAGTCCTGGAATAACATTTAGTACATTCGAAGCAACTGGAATGAGATGTCTAACAATCTGTCCTGCATTCTCTGTTCCTGCTGCCCAACGAATTACTCCGCCATAGATTTTGTATTGACCTGTTAACAAACCGGCAATAGTATCAAAGGGAATCATTCTAGCAACTGTCCATCCAGGAAATACCATTATTTTACTACCTTGATTAAATCTAGTTTATTAACGATATTATTCCCGAATAAGCTTAATAAACTATAGTCTATCGTCGCGATCGCAATTCTAGTAAAAATGATTGATACGCGATCGTTAATACGGGAATTGGTTCTTCTATGACTACTGATCCAGTTTATTGCCATCAAATTACGAAGATTGTATATTTTATGTAGAAACTTATTAATTTGGTAGCTATCATGCAACAACTTCATATCAGTTTATCCCCTGAATATTGGCGCATTATTCAGGAGAAAATCGATTCTGGTTACTACGCCAACGCAACAGAAGTCATTCGAGATGCCTTACGTCGTATGAAGGAAAATGAACGAGATCAATGTTTAAATAGACTGCGAGTCGAGTTAGCTCTAGGGCTAGAACAAGCTGAACAAGGAAAACTGGTAGATCTCAATCTTGATGAAATTGAAGAGGAAGCCTTAGCCGATCTATAAACTGTTGACATTGACATACTCCACAGGGAAATATATGAAGCGTTTTGGGGCGAAAAGTATGAGTTTAATGATCCTCAAGAATACACGGCAGTATAACTAACACTTTAAATTATTTTTAATGTCATGATTGATTTTTAAATGATTTGTTTGTAGCTTCATCGGTTTTTTGTAAATCTTGCCCCAATAATGCTGAAGGATCTTTTTGATTCAATTCTGGTTTAAAGTAACGAAAGGCCAGAGCTTCTGCACGATTCAAGTTTGAGGGTTTCACTTCTACCCAATCAATAGTACAGTCCATTCCCTCTTTTCCATATCTATGAAGAATCTTAGGAAGGATATGATGTTTTTGCCAGCGCTTTTTTAGGTTAATAGCTTGTCCAACATATATAACTCGATCCTGATACCATACTCGATAAATTGCACTGATTTCAGGAAGTTTTGATAGACTATAAAGATCAATCATCATTTTCCGCTGCTTGATCCATTTCAACACGTCCTACATGGAAAGTTAGCGTTCCTAAATCTGATCTAATAGGCTTAGATGCTTTTTCATTAAGAGATTCGATGTCAGAAACACGAATTCCGATCCAGTCTCCATTGGTACGTAAGTTTTTGAGAACATATTCCCAACTTTTACGCTTACGTAAATCAAGTTTTAGACAAAGAGTAGCATATTTAGTTTTTAGTTCTTTTGTCGTTGCGACTCCAGATATGGCATAGCATTCCGCTTTGATAGCAATCAACTTCATTCCTTTGATGCCAGATTTGATCTTATTTTTAGATTTATACTTAACCATTAAAAAGTTCCTGCTCAAGCTTATCTAGTTTGTCTTTGGAATTTGCTTTGTAGATTGCTTCGATATGACGACGAATCTCAGGATCAACATCTTTAGTAATCTTTAAAATCATGTCTTTTTGCCGCCGATAGCGCTCATTCCATGACTTGTACATTGTCTGAGATTTTTTAAGTGTCCTGGTCGCATCGTGGATTGCTTTTAGATCTATGCCTTACCCATAACTATGGAAAAGATTGCCATGACTGTACTCTAATCATCAAAGAGCTAGAGAAATTAAAGAAATGCAATCCTGGGCAAAAGAAGAACTTAAAAACGCTAATCTACCAGATAAAAGATTAAA
>JBCCYD010000595.1:0-3446 GCA_039190385.1 Cyanobacteria bacterium P01_F01_bin.143
GGCGACCGGCCGTTCACCCCTACGGAAGACATTAATTATTGCTTATAAAATTACCATTTGCTAGCAACTAATTCAGCTAAGTCAACAACACGCTGAGAATAACCCCATTCGTTGTCATACCAAGCAACAACTTTAATCATGTCGCCGCCAAGAGTGAGAGTTAATAAACCATCAACAGTAGAAGAAACATCAGTACCACGGAAATCACTAGACACTAAAGGTAACTCAGTAAAGCCTAAAATACCTTTTAGGTCTCCTTCAGAAGCTTCTTTTAGAGCGTTATTAACTTCTTCAGCGATCGCGGGCTTCTCAACCTGAGCAACCAAATCAACAACAGAAACATTAGGAGTAGGAACACGCATCGCGATCCCATCAAGCTTACCTTTTAGTTCTGGTAATACCAAAGCTACGGCAACAGCTGCACCAGTAGAGGTGGGAACAATGTTAACTGCTGCTGCTCTAGCTCTTCTAGGATCACGGTGGCTAGCATCAAGAATACGTTGGTCACCAGTGTAACTATGAGTAGTAGTCATTGTTCCTTTGATGATGCCAAATTTATTGTTGATGACTTTAACAATGGGAGCAAGACAGTTAGTGGTACAACTTGCATTACTTAAAATGTCAAATTCACCCGGTTTGTAATCTCCATCGTTAACACCCATGACGTAAGTTCCAATTCCAGGGCCTTTACCAGGAGCGGTAATCACAACTTTTTTTGCCCCAGCTTGGAGATGCTTACCCGCACCATCTTTATCACGGAAAACACCAGTGGATTCAATGACAATATCGATATCCCATTCTTTCCAGGGCAAGTTTAAAGGATTACGATCTGACACGCATTTAACTGTATTGCCGTTAATGATTATGGAGTTGGAATCATGCTGGATATCGTCATCCAAAACACCCAACATCGAATCATGCTTTAACAAAAGAGCATTTGTTTTTGGATCAGAAGTATCGTTGATCCCAACCAATTCTAAATTGCTGTTTTCTCTGGACAATAAACATCTTACAAAGTTGCGTCCTATACGTCCAAAACCGTTTATTGCTACTCTAACCACTGCGTCTTGCCCTCTATAATAGTTTTACGTCAATAAATTAAATGATTCTTAATAAGTCTCATCATATCGTAAAGTCTGACTTATTCAATATGCAAAAAAAATCTATTTTTTCTTTGGGGATCACAAAAGTCTGGTTAGTTATCAATTCCTAGATCTACCTAGTACGAAAAATTGCTGTTATCATAGCCCGTATCGCTTGTGACTATTGACAAGCAAACCAGCGGAGGGTTTCATCCGTAAGGGAACACGCTTGTCGTGAAAAGCCAAAATACCAGTGCTTCTGAAGGAGACTTGAGGGTGAAGAAAGTAGATTTAAATGGCAGACCATTTCATTTCATTGGCATTGGCGGAATTGGAATGTCGGCTCTAGCATATATTATTGCAAAACGTCAGTTACCTGTATCGGGATCGGATTTGCGAACTAGTCATATTACCGATCGCTTAGAGGCTTTGGGAGCGAAGATTTTTGCTCGTCAAGAGGCCAGTAATTTAGCATCTTTTACTGTATCTAATTCTGCTGATTCAAGACCTTTATCGACTGTTAAGATCACAAAGCGTCATGGTCAAAGCATTGCCTCACAGTCTGAAACTGTTACTAACTCAGTGGCGACTCAGGTAAAGGATACTGTTGCTGAGTCGAAGCCAACCTTACCTCAAGTAGTTTGTTCAACTGCGATTAATCTTGCTAATCCCGAATATCAGGAAGCTATTCGATTAGGTTGTCCGATTTTTCATCGTTCCGATCTTTTGGCTGCACTGATTAATGAATATTCGAGTATTGCTGTCTCCGGAACTCATGGTAAAACCACAACAAGTAGCGCGATCGCCTATATGTTGCTCCAGGCTGGTTTAGATCCGACAATTATTATTGGTGGAGAGGTTGATGCTTGGTCGGGAAATGCTCGCGCAGGTGATAGCGAATATTTGGTAGCAGAAGCGGATGAGTCTGATGGCTCTTTGGTAAAACATTTTCCTGCTATTGGCATTATTACTAATATTGAGCTGGATCACCCCGATCGCTATCAGGATTTGACCGAAGTTATTGAAATTTTCCAGACTTTTGCTAAACAATGTGAAACTTTGATTGGTTGTCTTGATGATCCCAATGTTGAGCAACATTTACAACTGGATATTAGTTACAGTCTGAATCCTGAGAGTGAGGCGGACTATGTAGCAAAAAATGTTATCTACCACGATCAAGGTACTCAAGCCGATATTTGGGAAAGGGGAGAATTGCTTGGGACGTTAAATTTACAATTATTGGGAAATCATAATCTAAGTAATGCATTATCGGTAATTGCTGCAGGTCGAAAAGTTGGTTTGGACTTTGCTGCGATCGCTGATGGTTTGGCAAGTTTCACCGGAACCAAAAGGCGTTTTGAGTTGCGCGGAGAAGTGAATCAGATTCGTTTTGTTGATGATTATGCCCATCATCCCAAGGAAATAGAGGTAACGCTGGCTGCGGCGAAATTAAGAATTAGTCAAAATCTTGACACCCAAAGAGTTGTGGCGGTTTTCCAAGCTCATCGTTATAGTCGAGCGCAAACTTTCTTGGCAGAATTTGCTACTGCGTTTAAGGATGCTGATCTAGTGGTGGTGACAGATATTTATAGTGCCGGAGAGACTAATAGTTCGGGGATTAATGGGGCGCAATTGGCTAATGCGATCGCGGAACATCATCAGCAGGTTGTGTATCACGGCGATTTGGCTACTTTGCCTCAGTTTCTGCGATCGCAAGTTTTACAGCCAGGAGATTTAACTATGTTTCTGGGAGCGGGAAACCTCAATCAAACTATACCTAAGACTATTAGTTTATATTGAGCATAGTTTTGTTGACTTAATGAGAAGTATCAAAATCCTTTTAAATAAGTATTAGTTTCTGCGATCGCGTTAGAGCTGAACTTTAAAAAATAAGTCTATTCACCCATAATTTCGATCATAAGTAATGAGCAGCACTAAAATTTTCTATCTCATTGCAACAATAGTGGGAACAATTTTACCCTGGATTCCTTTCCTACCATTCATAATTGACAATAAATTTTCTCCAATTTCAATCATTCAAGCACTTTATATTAATGGTGCTACATCTGGCCTCTCAAATGACTTTTTCCTTAGTTGTATCGTATTTTGGATTTTTGTGATTATTGATGCGAGACACCTAAAACTGAAAAATTGGTGGTTCGTTTTGCCGGCAGCTCCTTTTATTGGCCTTTCTATGGCATTTCCAGCATACCTTTTTCTTCGTGAACACCAACAGCCTAAAAAAATGCAGTAACTGAGTATTGAAACAAGATCTAAAATTAATGAAGTATCTATAGATAAAGTTAAAGATCCTTCGTAAATAGTTTTTAACAAAGTATTTTCTCATGTAAAAGCTTTAGTAAC
>JBCCYD010000596.1:0-3440 GCA_039190385.1 Cyanobacteria bacterium P01_F01_bin.143
CAACAATTAGATACTATATTAAGCAAAGCAATCGATTACGAGAGGAAGGTAAATTAGAGCGAGCCCTATCCCTTTATCAAGAAGCAATTAAATTTCATCAAAATCCCTATGAGCTTTATCATTTAGGCCTATATTTAGAACGCAACTTAGACATTGACAGTGCAATTTTTGCCTACTCTCAAGCACTGAAATTAGAACCTAAGAATGAAGAATTCCATCAACGTTTGGAAGCAGTTTTAGCAAAGCAATCTGATGGAAGTAGAACAGAAGAAGTAATCGCTGATTATGAACAATCTTTAGAGTTACAACCTGCAATCAACTGGTCACAAGATAAAACAAGTATTGCGTTGTTTAATCAAGGCATTAATTTAATAGAAGTAGGAGAATATCAACTAGCTTTTAATTATTTTCAACAAATTGATCAAATTAGCAATTTGCAAAAGGAAAATATAATTTCTTGGCCAAAAGATAAAGGAAAAAACTGGCCCTGGTACAAATTTCAAATAAAGGGCAATTTCCCTAAATTGTTAGTCAGGGAAGATTTACCGACAATAACTGTTGTCACTTGCTCCTATAACCATGGCAAGTATCTAGAGCAAACTATTTTATCTGTAATAAATCAAAATTATCCTAAATTAGAATACATTATTGTAGATGGAGGCTCAACAGATAACACCAGAGAAATTCTCACTAAGTATCAAGATTATTTAGCTAAAACAATTATAGAATCTGATGATGGACAAGCTAATGCGATTAATAAGGGTTTTCGCTTAGGTACAGGGGAATTGATGATGTGGCTTAACAGCGACGATATGTTAGCCCCGGGGGCTCTTCATATAGCTGCGACTACCTATCTCCAAGAGAAATGTGACGTCATTGCAGGAATTTGTGCAACTCATCGAAAAGAAGAAATTATCAATATACGGCAACCTAGAGCGACACAGTCAGACTTTACACTAGACAAATTAGCTGATGTTTCTCGTCTATGGTGCAATGGTCATTATTTTATCCAGCCAGAGGTATTATTTACTCGTAAAGTTTGGGAACAGACAGGAGGTTATTTAAGGGAGGATTTGCGATATGTCATGGACTATGAATTGTGGATGCGTATGGCAAAAGCGGAGGCTAGATTAAAAGTAATTAGCTGGCCCATAGCTTTTTTTAGAAGTCATGAATCACAAAAGACTGCGAACTATGACTACAATATACCTTGCATGAAAGAGCATTTTATGGTGAGGGATGAATATTATGAACTCAAACCTTCTTTAGCTAGGATCAAAGAAATTACAACAAAAATTAAATCTCTTGGGTATTTATGGAACATTAATGTTAATTCTCATAAAGACAATTTGCCTCAAATATTAATCATAACTAGTGAGAGAACTAAGAAGTGGCATAATAAAAATTTATCCCATGTATTAATAAGCTCAGGGGATAATTTAGAGCAAATAAACCTTGAGTCAATAGCTGTAGCGATTATTATAGTTGAACAACAAGAAGAAAAAGAAATTATTCAAAAATTAAAACAAAAAGATTTTACTGGGTTGTTAGTGGGTTGGTTTTGGAACAACCATTGTTGTCATTATAAAAATGCAGCAATAGCGGAATTAGTTGATGTTTGTATTCCCGGAAGAGAAACTTTAAGTGAAAGCTTAAAAAATACTTATAGTCTAGTTACTGATCCGGTGCCCAACTTACAAACAATAAGATTAGAACTGACAAACAGATCTGATCAAGGAGAAGAATTTGGGATAAATAGTAACAAAAAATATGTGTCAAACAATTATTTTTTAGAGCATAGTTTGCTAGCAATTTTTGAGGTTATCAATAATATTGGAAATTATGAGAAAGAAATTACTCTTGAAGCCAAGCAACAATTAGCAACACAAATAAAGTCTAATATTGCGAATAATGAGGGTAATAATATTTTCCCTAACTTAAGCAACGAAGATTATATTCAATATTTATATAAAGCACTCCTTAATAGAAAAGTAGGCTCTAAAGCATTTGAATCGAAGCTAAAAGGGTTAAACAACAACATCACCCGAACTTCATTAATTGAGGAAATTTTGTTGTCCCAGGAATTTACTACTTTAAATAGTAGTAAGCTAATTTTACAAGATATGGATAATCGTCAATTTCTTCAGGTTTTTTGGAGTTTATTGTTAGGGAGAAGATGCGGTTCCAATGAAGAAAAGCATAACCTAAGCAATTTAAACAAAGGCTTAAGTAGATATAAGCTGATTTATTCAATTCTCAATTCTCAAGAGTTTAAAGATCGTGTTGAAAACTTAGGATTGCTAAGTGAAACTATAACCAAAAACTCAGGTAATGTATGGATCATGGGGACAGATAAATTTATAAATCAAGAAGAATGGGATCTTAAACTATTAAATGTTCTATCCAAGCGCCTATCTAGAAGAGAAGATATAGTCTATTCAAGCAAACTACAAGCCACTTCCAATATTGTTAAACAGTATTTAGCTTTAAATAGAAATCCCTTAGTATCAGTAATTACAAGCCTTTTCAAAGGAGGGGAATTCATTGAAAACTTTTTAGAAAATATTACAAATCAAACAATATTTGAGGGAATAGAACTGATTATAATTGACGCCAACTCTCCAGAAAATGAATATGAAATTATTGAAAAATATTCACGAAAATTTAAAAATATAAAGTACATACGTACGGAAAAAACTATTGGTATCTATGATGCTTGGAATATTGGAGTATTACAAGCTAGAGGCGAATTTTTGACAAATGCTAATCTCGACGATTTGCGGAGATTTGATTGTTTAGAAAAGCAAGCAGAAGCATTGTTACAAAATCCGAATGTAGATTTAGTGTATCAAGACATTTTCTATAGTTTAACATCCAATTTACCTTTCGAAATCATAGAAGATTGTGCCTATAAAACTAATCTTCCAGAGGTGGCAACTAGAGAAAATATGTTGAAATTTAACCTACCTCACAATGCACCTATGTGGCGTAGACATATACATGATGCCATCGGTTTATTTAATTCCAATTATAAATCGGCAGGTGATTACGAGCTATGGATGAGAGCGTTATTAGCAGGCATTAAAATGCTTAAAATAAAAGATACAATAGCAATATACTATAACAATCCTAATGGGATTTCTACCCGTAAAGATAGCAAAGGTGCTTATGAAGCTAAAGAAATTCAAACAATTTATCAGTCTTTATTTAATGGTAGTCTAATGTCCATAAAAGCGGAAGATTTTATAACGTTTTATCGACAACATTTTGAAACTTTAAAAAATATTAACAACACTGAGGTTTCAACAGAAACTTGGATCGAGAAAATAACTTTTTTGGATCAATGTTTTATTAAAAAATTGAGAGAGATATCAAAAGAAAAGTTTTATCTTCAGCTAAATAATTAAAAATTCATAACTCAATTATGCATCAAATTCATA
>JBCCYD010000597.1:0-3432 GCA_039190385.1 Cyanobacteria bacterium P01_F01_bin.143
CGAAGCTTACGTTAAACTACAATATTCAATCAAGAACAGGTTTTTAGCTATAAGTTTGGAAGCTTGTCTATCTTTTAGTTAATTTGGATTAACTTTAAATCAGGATAAATACGGAGATTCTGAACTTGACTCAAACTTCGATAAGTACTATTACTTAGATTTCAATTCAGATAGAGTTAAGTACAATTCCACCTTTGCTTTTGGCTTTTTGTCAAGATACAACAATATTTATTTACATAAGACAAGGTGGTTTCACCGAAATTGTTGCTTTAATAGCTAATTACGAAGCGATTTTAAGTAAATTCTTGCTAAAAAGAGATTTTTTTAGGGGAAAAAAGGTTAACAATAATAAAGTAATGTAAATTTCTCTCAGTTAGGATAAAAATCTTGCCATGCGTGTAATTCTTATGACGGGTAAAGGCGGAGTGGGCAAAACCTCCGTTGCAGCTGCTACAGGTCTGCGATGTGCAGAACTTGGCCACAAAACTTTGGTTCTCAGTACAGATCCCGCTCACTCTCTAGCAGATAGTTTCGAGATTGAATTGGGCCATGAACCGCAACAAGTACGCCCTAATCTTTGGGGTGCCGAATTGGATGCACTCATGGAATTAGAGGGCAATTGGGGAGCGGTAAAAAGATATATAACTGAAGTATTACAAGCTAGAGGGTTAGATGGTGTTCAAGCCGAAGAATTAGCAATCTTACCCGGAATGGACGAGATTTTTGGCTTAGTCAGAATGAAACGTCATTATGATGAAGGTGATTTTGATATTCTAATTATTGATTCGGCACCAACAGGAACCGCTTTGCGCTTATTAAGTCTCCCTGAAGTGGGTGGTTGGTATATGAGACGTTTTTACAAACCATTCCAAGGAATGTCGGCTGCTTTACGTCCTCTGGTAGAACCTTTGTTTAAACCGATCGCGGGTTTTTCTTTGCCTGATAATGAGGTGATGGATGCACCCTACGAATTTTATGAACAAATTGAGGCTTTAGAAAAGGTTTTAACTAATAATGCTCAGACTTCAGTTCGATTAGTGATGAATCCAGAAAAGATGGTCATTAAAGAATCATTGCGGGCTCATGCTTATTTAAGTCTTTATAATGTCTCGACAGATTTAGTCATAGCGAATCGGATTATTCCCGACTCCGTTACCGATCCTTTCTTTGAACGCTGGAAGTCTAATCAACAAATTTACAAACAAGAAATCTATGATGATTTTCATCCTTTACCCATAAAAGAAGCGCCACTTTTTTCCGAGGAAATGTGCGGTTTAAAGGCCCTAGATAAATTAAAGGACATTCTGTACCAAGATGAAGACCCTAGCCAAGTTTATTACAAAGAAAATACCTTGAGAGTCGTTCAAGACCAGGGTGTATATAGCTTGGAACTATATTTGCCAGGAATTCCCAAAGAACAAATTCAACTCAATAAAACTGGAGATGAACTCAATGTCAGAATTGGTAATCATCGACGGAATCTGGTATTACCCCAAGCACTGGCCGCCCTCAAGCCATCGGGAGCCAAAATGGAAGAAGATTACTTAAAAATTCGCTTTAGCAATGCCGCATAAATAAATAGATTAAAACCCTAATAATTGATAGTTAATATTTTTTAAAAAAATAACTTCTAATCTCTTTACATTTCTTAATGTTATTGGATATAATCAGGGGTATCAACACATTAGGTATGATTACTTATAACTATGATGGCGGCTCAATTCCCCTGGCTTACCGCGATCGTCTTACTCCCTCTAGTTGCTTCTTTGGCTATCCCTGTTATTCCTGATAAGGATGGCAAGCGCGTAAAGGCTTACGCATTGGGTGTTGGCATCGCAGACTTTGTATTAATGTGCTACGCGTTTTGGCAAGAATATAATCTCAATGATGCTCAATTCCAGCTTGCCGAAAAATATGCTTGGATACCGCAAATAGGTTTGAGTTGGGCGGTCTCAGTAGACGGGATATCTGCCCCTCTGGTTTTACTCGCAGGATTTGTCACTACACTGGCAATGTTGGCGGCATGGAAAGTTGACCGCAAACCAAAGCTTTTCTACATGCTGATACTTTTACTCTATTCGGCACAGATTGGAGTATTTGTAGCTCAGGATATGCTGCTATTTTTCCTCATGTGGGAACTGGAACTGGTTCCTGTATATTTGCTAGTCTCTATTTGGGGTGGCGAAAAGCGTCGTTACGCAGCTACTAAATTCTTACTTTACACAGCAGCCGCTTCTATCTTTATTTTGGTCGCAGGCTTGGGAATGGCTCTTTATGGAGACAATTTCTCCTTTGACCTAGCTGTCCTCAATACCAAAGATTTTCCTCTTGCTTTAGAGATACCTCTGTATGCAGGATTATTAATTGCATTCGGTGTTAAGTTGGCCATTTTCCCTTTACATACTTGGCTACCTGATGCTCACGGAGAAGCTTCTGCTCCTGTCTCAATGATTTTGGCTGGTGTATTGCTGAAAATGGGTGGATATGGATTAATTCGCTTTAATTTGGAGTTATTACCCGATGCCCATGTTTACTTCGCTCCACTGCTGGTTACCCTAGGGGTCATCAATATTATTTACGGTGCATTTAGCTCTTTCGGGCAATGCAATATGAAGCGTCGTTTGGCGTATTCTTCGGTTTCCCATATGGGATTTGTCCTACTCGGGATTGCATCCTTTACGGATATTGGAGTTAGCGGTGCGATGTTGCAAATGCTTTCTCACGGTTTGATTGCTGCGGTACTCTTCTTCTTGACTGGGGTTACCTACGATCGCACTCACACTTTATTCATGGACAGAATGGATGGAATTGGTCAGGTAATGCCCAAAACATTCGCTTTGTTTACTGCTGGGGCGATGGCTTCTTTGGCTCTTCCCGGAATGAGCGGCTTTGCTAGTGAACTTACAGTCTTTATGGGAGTGACGACTAGTAATATCTATACTCCTGGTTTCCGTTTGGTGATTTTATTCTTGACTGCTGTGGGATTAATTCTGACACCAATTTATTTGTTGTCGATGATTAGATTGGTATTCTTTAATTCCAATGAAGCATTAGCTTGCGACATTCAAGAAAAGAAAACTCACAGTGTTGGTAACGATAAAGCAATTTGCTTTGGTAACAGTTGTGTGTTGCCAGAACAGGCTCGGGTAACTGATGCTAATCCTAGAGAGGTCTTTATTGCGGCTTGTTTCTTGGTGATGATTGTGGCGATCGGGGTTTATCCTAAGCTGACAACTAAGTTTTATGATGTAAAAACGGTTGCGGTGAATTCGGAAGTTCTTCGGTCACAGATCAAGATAGCTCAGTCTAGTCCTGCAGGGATTTATGCTCAAGCTTTCTCAGCTCCTGAGATTGGGATTGTTGAACCTGAGTTAGCGACTTTGGTTAAATGATTTTGAAATAACAATTTAATAATTGAAATTTAGAAAAGCG
>JBCCYD010000598.1:0-3430 GCA_039190385.1 Cyanobacteria bacterium P01_F01_bin.143
AGTAGATTCCAACCAAGACTCAACATATTCAAAATCTACCCCTACAGACTCTAATTCAACAGCTATAACCAACCAACAAACAGAGCAGTTGATATCCATGCAAGCCGAATCCTTGGGAGTAGAGCTAAACGAATCAGAGATTAATAACATCTCCCAAACCGTCAGCGACTCATTCACCGACTTTGTTAGTGCAGTAGAAACCATCAACTTACTCATCAAAGAATACGCTCAAATCAAGCTCGATGACCTAGAGCAACGAATCGAAAACTCCAACAACAACCTAAAAGACTACATCGAGCAAAGAACCAACACTTTGCAGCACAAAACCCTAGACGGAGCATTCAGAACCAAGGAGGTACTAGAGCAAAAAAGCTCTAATCTCAAAAGCTTCTCAGAAAAACTATCATCCCTCTTCAAAGCAGGTTGATGAAGAAAGCAATGTCGAGAGACTCCAACATCGTCGTGCTAACAAATCAACATTTACTAGTTCCTTAAAACTGCTATCAATCCTCATTCCTGCCTTATTCCTAATAGATTACAGCTACCAATCAATCAGACATCACATCAAATACCAAGCCTATCTAACCCGCAAAAACAGGATAGAGCAATACCAACAGTGGATGGAATACCAATGCACCCAAATACTAACCAAAGAAAGGGAGAATAGATGTGCGCAATACTGGAAAGCTAAAAAACTTGGTTTCTTCCAAATCAAGGAACCTAGAAAAACAACTAAAGAAATTTAACGTTTCCACCAACCTAGTTTACAAAGCACTTACAGGAGATAAAGACTCACTCAAACTCATCGGTCAGATGGGTAATGACGGAGCAAAGATAAGCGAATTCGCTCCCAAGGTCAAAGAGAACATGCTAGCTGCCATCAAGGGTGCAGAAGACCTAAATACAACTTTAGCAGCCATATACAAGCAAGCAGGAGTGAGTGGAGAAAGAATCGAGAGAGAAGTGCAATCAGCAATACTTGCAGATAACAAACTAAAAAATCAACTCTCAGAAATTACTATTGACTTTGGATTAAGCAAAGACAGAGAAGAACTCAGACATAAACAAACCAAAGCTCATATACGCCTCAAACATTGGGTATCTAACCATATGATGCATATAGACGGCGATTACAAGATGCTTCAAGAAGAATTAAAAACAGAAGTACGCCAACAAACCATTGATTTACAGCATGATAAAGAACTAGGAAAGTATTACCTAGAAGCTGGAGATAGCGCTAGAGACGACCTCAAACCCAAGAAACAATATGCACAACGCTCAATAGTTCAAAAGATTAAAGATACAATTTTAGGCTTTTAAATTACTCTCATCATTTAAGGTCTTAATCTTCAATTAAAATACCTATTTTCTAACTTGAAAAAGGCACAAAGCAGTCCTTCCAGAAAAATTTCACCACCAGGAATGAAAGTGTTTTTCTCCCCCTGCTCCCAGTCTGCGACATCGCTTGAGCGCGTTTACGGAGTATAGCGTAGCTTACTGCTTCCCCTGCTTAGAAATCAGAAGGAAATTAACTTACTACTTAAAGACATGAATACAGAAGATATAGAAGATGAATTAGAACAATCAGAAACTACTCCAGATACACCATTACCACAAGAGTTAACAGAGCATCTAGAAGAACGTAAAAAGCATAGGCTACAAGTCATACGTACAACAGAATTAGTCCAGAAATATTTTATAAGTTGGTCGCTAAGCATAACCGGATTTTTTCTAGCAAGACTACTCTTATTAATTAACGGTGGTGCATCTTTATGGCTTGCAGCAGGACTATGTTTCTCTGTTTGTTCAATCACCTCAGTAATAGGACTATCAGGATTTAGAGCAAATTATAACGATGGACTTGAGGTCGAAGGAATGGATAAACCTTTGAGAACAATTGGTGGATTTGTAGTAGCTGCTGGGACTACTTGGTTAGCAATCAAAGACTATCAATACTTCCAGCAAATAACCTACGATACAGCACATCAAATCAGTGCAGATATTCAGACAATTTATCAGAAAAGACCTTGGTTAGACCCTTGGTTATCAATTGGTATTGCAGCAGCTATATTAATCAGTTCATTATTTCTAATTAGTAAAAGATGAATAGAAATAAAATTGAACTATTAGCCATTGGAGTATTAGCAGTTGTCGGTAAAATCGGCTTCTGCTTTTCCCATTCACACCGACCTTATGAGTTGGCACAAATCCAATTCTGTCCCCAAACAGCTAATACTAAGTCCAATATCCTCAAAGATAAGCACAAAGCCAATAAACTCAAATACTATGACCTACAAGCACAAGAAAAGCTAGATAAAAATTATTGTTATACACCCCGCTATGTCTTAGCAGAAGAGTGGGATAAGTACGGTAGATATGGCTCTATCATCCCATATATGGGCAGTACGATAAGTCTGGTCAGCATCATCAAGCGGGATAATCCTTATCAAATATACGGTAATATCACCTCATTATTAGGACTTTGGGGAATTAGTTTTGTCTTGATTATTAGAGTCAATAGATTAAAGAAAACTGACTATCAATTAGCACAGGAAGAGAAAACTACAGCTTATCAGTTATGGCAGCAGAATAAATATAAAAGAGAAATCAATTTTCATACTTACCAACTGCATACTGATAAGATGAAAGACTCATTATCTCAACTAGACCTAGAAGAAAGAATTGAACTAGGAATAACCGATGATGAAAACGAAGCAATAAAAAACCAACTGATAAGAGAAGATTACTTAAAAGCAAGAACTGTTACTCATTCTCAAATGGATAAAGAGATAGCAGCTAACATACTTGATAAACACAAATCAGAAAAAGAAATAGCTAAATTAAACAATAAAAAATCATCTCAATCCTTGGTCAATCAATCCAGCGATAAACAATTAGTTAACTCCCTCATAGAAGCCCTTAAAACCCATGAAGACGGCTGGCTATACTCAATTATCAAAAACGCCAAACCCCTGTGGTTGATTGGCTCTCAGGGTAGCGGAAAAACCAATACAGCAGCAGCGATCGCACTAATTAGAAAATACTGCTTCTCTTCACCAATTTACCAATTAATTGATAGACACGCTACAGGAGAAAACTGGGAAGTCTGGAAATTATTAGATTGCACACTCAAAGCAGAATCAGAAGCACAAATAGGAGAAGCGATTATAGATGCAACAGATAGATGGTTGCAAAGAATTAAAGAAAAACCCGAAACTAAGCAACAAATAATTATTGATGAATTTACCAATCTCAAGAAAATTGATAGCTGCAAAGATGCTGCAATTAAATTCTTCTTAATGCATTTAACAGATACCCGTAAAGACAAAGAATATTTTATTGGTATTAATCATTATTTTACTAATGAAAGTACAGTAGAAGGCACATATGAAGCCAGGAAATCAGGCACAATTCAACTTAAAAAGTTTTC
>JBCCYD010000599.1:0-3429 GCA_039190385.1 Cyanobacteria bacterium P01_F01_bin.143
ATTTATTAATTTTTTTCTAATTATTCAATCCTCTCATTATTTCTTACTATTGACTCTTTCTCTAAGTGTCTACTTTGCTATTCTATCTCGCTGATTATCTTGATTGCTTTATGTTACATTTTGACGTGCGGAAAGTGGGATCCAGACAACGAGTTTTTGAAGCTTTAAATGCCCAGAAAAAACAAAATGCTTGTGAAACTATTGCTTCTTGGTTGAAGGAAGCTGATGAAAAGGCGGGAAATCCTATTAATTCTGATGATGAGTATTTCTCAGAGGCTCAAAGAAGAATCAAGGGTTTCCGTTGGCAGCTTCATCGGTTGAATCGACTTTTCCTTTGGTTGGAAAAGAAGGTTATTGAGCCTTTGGATTGCTGGTCGGATAGGGCTAATTTGTTTCAGTTTTTCGCTAAGGTCAGTCCTGTTATTCAGGTGATCGGTGTTTTGGCAATTCCTTTTGTGCTTTTTTACTATGAAAATCAGCGGAATGAACAACAGATAAAAAGTGAAGAGCAAAGGGAAGAAAGACAATTAGAGTTTCAGACTGAAGTTAGGCAGCAGCAAGCTGTTAGAGATTATTTATCTCAGATTACTACTATTTATTTAAATGTTGAAAATCGAGATCAGATTGAGCAGGATGAGGATCTTAAAAATTTCTTAGAAGCAACTACTTTAGCTATATTTGATGAGTTATCTATTAGTGAAAATTTTCAAGATGAATCGAAAGATAATGATGACTTAAATCAAAATGCTATTGAGAGAGATCGTAAGGGTGATGTGATTGATTTTTTATCTAAATTAGGTTGGATTAATGATACGAAGGAAAAAAAAGAAACCTTTAATTTCACTTAGTAGATCTAATCTTTCTCAAGCCGACCTGAGAGATGCTGATCTGAGAGATGCCTTCCTGAGAGATGCCTTCCTGAGTAGAGCCAACTTAAGTGATGCCTTCCTGAGTAGAGCCAACCTTAGAGACACCGACCTGAGAGACGCCGACCTGAGTGATACCAACCTGAGAGGTGCCAACCTGAGTAGAGCCAAACTGAGTAGTACTATTTTCTGTAATACCACTATGCCAAATGGAACTATCAATAACCGCGACTGTGAAACAGAATAAAAAACTGTCCCGAGCAGAAACAGTCAAGAGAGAAAATATTTAATCAAAAAAGTCGTGGCGATAACTAGCGATCTCTTTTTAGTTCTTCTTTGAATCAAAAGTGCGATCTCCATTGGAAGCGCGATCGCATTCTTGTAACAAAAGCAAGCTAAATTTTACACCGATTCACTGTTCAAAGTAAATACTGTAATTTCAGGACGAGAGTTCAAGCGAACTGCTGGTGGTATCATGCCCACTCCTCGATTGGTATATTGAATCATACTGCCAACTTGATATCTTCCCAAAGGATATTTTTGTCCATAGGGAGGTAAAACATCGGGTTGCCGAAAAGGAAATCTCACTTGTCCTCCATGAGAATGACCTGATATTTCTAGAGCAAACTTTTCTGTAGGCGCACTAATATCCGCGAAATCTGGTTCATGAATTAAGAGAATAGTGACATCATCAGTCTCTAATTGGGCAAGCACTAAATCTAAACGAGATTTTTGGTACCAATAATCATCTAGTCCCGCAATTTTTAGCTGGGCTTGACCTCTTTCTATGGTGTAGATGCTATTGCTGAGTTCTAGAACATTGCTTTGAGCAAGAATTTCGCGAATTATCGAGGGATCGCCATAATAATCATGATTGCCTAATACGCCGATAGTTTTGTCTTGGGGCGTGAGTTTTTGCAAGGCAGTGATTAATAAGTTAGCGTTATCCTTATCAGGCTCGTAGGTAAAAAAGTCCCCAGTGATGGCTACGATATCTGGTTCTTGCTGATTTATGAGCGTTACTATTTTGTCTAACTTGCGACGATTCATCGATGTATCAACATGGAGATCACTAATTTGCACAATTTTGAAGCCGTTAAAAGCGGGAGCCAATTCAGGAATTGTGATGTTTACAGGAACCACTTCAAACCAATAAGGCTCGATTTGAAACATGTAAACTGACAGTAACACTATGAATGCGATCGCATAAAGAGTAAAATTAGATAGCAAACGTTTAAAAGATTTCAAAATTGAGTAAAGTAAAAGCGCAAGTTATTACCGTGCAGAGTATATCATGCTAATGTCGAGGTTAAGATTTAAAAAATTTCACCAAATAATGGGCTTTTCAGTCGACAATAAGTCCTGTCATCAGCAATAATTTCTACCTTAAATTAACAATCTTATGACCGATATTCCTTTTACTCTAGATCAGTTGCGCATACTAAGAGCAATTTCCCATGAAGGTAGTTTTAAAAGAGCTGCTGACAGTCTTTATGTCTCTCAACCAGCGGTGAGTCTCCAAGTTCAAAACTTAGAAAAACAGCTCAACGTTCCGTTATTTGATCGTGGAGGACGCAGAGCCAAGCTTACCGAGGCGGGTCATTTATTGTTAAACTACGGCGAAAAAATTATTGCCCTGTGCCAAGAAACCTGTCGAGCTATTGATGACTTACAAAATCTTCAGGGTGGAACTCTCATTGTTGGGGCTTCTCAAACTACAGGAACTTATTTAATTCCTCGTACAATTGGTTTATTTCGGCAAAAATATCCCGATGTAGCAGTCCAGTTGCAAGTTCATTCGACTCGTCGGACATCTTGGGCGGTAGCCAATGGACAGGTTGATTTAGCAATTATTGGCGGTGAGGTGCCTGGAGAATTGCAGGAGACTTTAAAAATTATTCCCTATGCCGAAGATGAGTTGGCTTTAATTTTGCCTCCATTCCATCCTTTGGCCCAAATTGACATGATTGAGAAAGAAGATCTCTATAAATTGCAGTTTATTACTCTCGATTCCCAATCAACAATTCGCAAAGTGATTGATAAGGTTTTAACTGTCTATGAAATTGATCCCAAACGTCTCAAAATAGAGATGGAATTAAACTCTATTGAAGCGATTAAAAATGCTGTGCAATCAGGTTTAGGGGCAGCTTTTGTTTCCACAACCGCGATCGCGAAAGAACTAGAAATGGGTGTGCTACATCAAGCTAAAATCAATGCGGTACTTGTTAAGCGAACCCTCTCTGTAATCATTAATCCCAATCGTTATTGTTCTAAAGCTGCCGAAGCTTTTAGCCGAGAAATTTTGCCTCAATTTGCCACAAAATCAGAATTTAGAAATCTTGATTCTCTCTATCCTAATATTTTAAAATCCGAATAATATCTCTCATATGATTAAAAAGTGGTTAAGTTTTTTAAGATTAGATTAATAACAACTGAAGTGATATTGCTATATATTTTTTGAAGATTAATTGATAGAGTATTACCAAAGGAATTTGCTCTTTTCTACAGTTCTTTCTATGAATATTAATAATCAAAAAACTCTTGAACCACGTCCTGCTATAGA
>JBCCYD010000600.1:0-3401 GCA_039190385.1 Cyanobacteria bacterium P01_F01_bin.143
CAGCAAAGTTAGTTGTGGTATTAGAGCGTCAAGATTATATGTCTTCATCGACTTATTGATTAAACTATAGATCTTGCCAAAAGCGAGAAGTAAATTATGTTTTCCTCTTCCCCATTTGTTTCCTCGCCCATAATATAAATTTCCTAAAATTTCCTTGCTACCCCAAGACGGATTTTTTTTCACTCCAAGACGGATCTTAAGAAATAATAATGATTTGAGCTTATCCCAAACTGATGTTATTTCTGGGGTTCCTAGTTATTTGCGATCGCGAAGGACTAACTTTATTTTTTCTATTGCCTATTGCCTGTTACCTATTTCCCAGCGCGTAGTGCTATGGTTGCCGCTAATCGTGACTTTTGCCGATTCTGATTTGCGTGCTCCTTTTGTTTTCTCTTCTGAAATCTTTTAGGAACAGGGCGTTTTAATGCTCTATAGAGCCAGACTACAGAAACAATTAGTAGTAACCAACTTACTATCTTCACTAAATCGACAGGAAGCCAACCTAACGAAGGCTGAACTCCCATAAAAAATAAAAGATTAAAAGAGACAAACGTACAAAAACTAAAGCAATGATGCTGCAAAGTAACTTCTGAGAGCTGCTTGCTCTTTAATAGTTGTTTATACAACTTCTCGAAAAAACTTCCCACCAAAAAGCCAAACAAGACGGAAATACTAAGAGTTAAGGGCACAGCTAATATTTTAGGAATGGCAATTGCTTGGTTAAATAAATAAAATCCCGGTTGAAAAAGAGTCTTCAGCTGATGGGTTTCTAGCCAAACTGTGCCACTTTCCAGAAACTGACTGTTACCAGAATAAAGGGGGAAATAGCCAAAGAAGCCAATAACTAAACCAAAGTAGCCATAGTATGACCATTTCCGACCAGGGTGTAATATTTGCTGCCAATAAAATCGAGTTTCATCTAAATCTATGCAAGGACTGCTACACCCAACACATGCGCTCTTAGGCTTGCCATGTGGATCTATGGTTTGACATAATCTGGTAGGCAATTTACTTGGTTTGCGTTGTAGGGGATTTCCCAGAGCGCCTTCTGTTCCTAGATAGATAGTTTCTACAGCAATCATCGGACAGAAGTATTGACACCAGGTTCTACCACTAAACCAAAATCCACTGGTTAAAGCAGCTAAAGAAATAAGTAGCAAAACAATACCTAATCCTAAGCGATCTGAATTGATGAAGAGCAGCCTGATATTTAATCCCAGAAAAAATAGAAAAAAAGTAATGTAGGGGGAATTAATAACTAACCAATGATCATGATTGATTATACGTCGTCTTTTTGATTGCCAACCCAATAATCGAGGTAACTGAATAATCCAAGCTAGAGGACAAACTTGTCGCCAAAAGCGAGAACCAAACAAAAGCAAACAAACAACTGCAATAGGAATCACTATTCCCCAAAATAATCTTGCTCCTAAAGCGTAAGGACTATAAGGTAAGCATTCTCCTTGAAAAAAAAGACAAGTTTCCAAGCTTTTAGGGCGAAAGGGACTTATTAGGTTACTCTGATCTGTCCAAGTCGGTGTTAGCGGATCGAAAAAGAAGGAAATAATTAGCAATAGCCAAATTAAAATTAAAATAACTGCATAACGAGGAATTTTGATCGAATGCATAAGGCTGCCTCCTTGATGATGAAGAGGAAAATCAGAGGGGTTGAGGAAGCAACACAAGTTATTTCGTTGACATTAATATATCAAATACTTTGATTGTTTTTCGTTAAAAAATATTATTTCTGTTTAACTAAAATCAATATAGTTAATAACTACTTGATTAATTGAGTTTTTTTCAAAACAGTGAAGGCATAACCAATAGGATACGGTTATGCAAATTAGACTAAACCCAAGTAATAAATTAAGGATGGTTGAGCAGCGATCGCGATTCTCTCTAGCCAGATAATAACAGTAAATAACAATAGTTGTTATTCTTTGTATACTATAAAGTAAAGAAAGTCGTGTTTCTTATATTACTTAATCTGCCTGTGTGAGATATGAATGTATCCTTGACCCCAGAACTAGAGCAATTTGTACAGAGTAAAGTTGAAAGCGGAATGTATTACTCTGCCAGTGAAGTGATCCGTGAAGGTTTACGTATGCTTCAGGAGAAAGAAATGCTCAAACAAATAAAAATTGAGGAACTTCGCAGAGAAATACAAAAGGGTATCGAGCAAGCAGATCGAGGCGAACTTGTTGATGGAGAAGAGGTTTTTGAAAACATTAGAGCCAAAAGCCGTACACGTAGAAACAAGAAAGTGTAATGGCAACTTTTAGCCTCACCATACAAGCAGCTTCTGACGTGGATGAAATCTGGGAATATATTGCTGAGTCTAATATTGATGCTGCTGATCGAGTATTAGCTGAGCTTTATGCAGCGATGAAAAAGTTAGCGGAAATGCCAGGCATAGGAAGCCTGAAACCTAAGCTAGCAGACGCTCGGCATCGCTTCTGGGTCGTCACACCATATGTGATTGTATATCGATCTGACACAAGACCACTCCAGATCATCCGTGTGATTCACGGAGCAAGGGATCTTGGCAGCCTTCTCTGAACGAAAAACCTTTCCAGGATTTTATTATTGATTCTGATGTAAAGTTTTTCAAAATCTCATCTACTATAGAATAGAAATGTCCCATTTGAATAGGATCGATGTCAAATTTACTTAGCAGAATCACAATTAACCCTAAGCAATGTGGCGGTCGTCCTTGTATTCGAGGAATGAGGATTAGAGTAACCGATGTTCTCGATCTATTTGTTGCTGGACTTAGTGCTGAGCAAATTCTTGAAGAAATGCCTGATCTAGAAACAGATGATATAAAAGCAGCGATTCTCTCTAGCCAGACAAATTTACTAAAAACTAACACCGAATTAGGATTGCTACGATAGAAAACCGCGTTCCTGCATTAAAAAGAAGTACTCAAGAAATTCAAACTGATTGGGGTTTATTATGAATCAGCATCCTTTACCTGATCGCGAACAAGTTCAACAGACAATCTCAAAGTCTCGTAGATCGCGTCAGCAATTAGAATTAGCTAGTTTAGAATTAGAAGAAATTATAGTTCAGTTAGAAATAGCTTCTCGTAAAAAACGTAGGCAGCATTTAACAGATCAAGCTTCTTCAAGTTAAATCTTAATCATTAGAGATCGTAGAGTTGACGCAGTAGATCGAGTTGACCGATAGCAGAAAGATATTCGTTAATCTTTCAAATAAATACTTCTGCTTCGTAGATATTCATTGGAAGCCATGATTTCCATTGGGGGGCCAATAACCCCAAAAACCAACAGGTTGGGGAAGCCCCCCCCCCCCACCCCCCCAACTTAGAAAAAAAAAATATTAAAAAAAATAAAAAAAAAATTTAAATATAAAAAAAATTTTTTAAAAAAAAATAAAAA
>JBCCYD010000601.1:0-3385 GCA_039190385.1 Cyanobacteria bacterium P01_F01_bin.143
ACAAATAGTTTTAGGAGAATTATGTCCTAAATCAGTTGCGCTTTTATATCCTGAAAAATTAGCACGCTTTTTCGCTCCACCTAGTCTCGTGATCGCGCGTATTTTCCGTCCTTTTGTGGGTATTCTCAACCAATCAACTCATGGGTTACTAAAACTCGCTCATATTGAATATATTGCCCAGGCATGGGAAAAGAAAGTCACCCCAGAAGAATTACGGTTAATTATCTCTACAGAAAAAGAATCCATTGGCTTAGAAGCCGAAGAAAGAGAAATCTTGGATAATGTCTTTGAATTTGGCGATGTGACGGCAGTCGAAATTATGATTCCCCGCACCGAAATTGAATTTCTCTCTCAAGAAGCAACTTTTGCTGAATTACTGCAAGTAATAGCAACTAAACATTTTTTTCGTTATCCCATCATTGGGGAATCCTTAGATGATATCAAAGGACTGATCGATTATAAAAGCTTAGCAATTCCTCTGGCTGAAGGAAAGTTAATTAATGATTCTAAAATTATTCAATGGATGGAAGATGTGAATTTTATTCCAGAAACCACCCCTTTAAATGAATTATTGTCCTTGATGCAGCGATCGCGACGGGAAATGGCCATTGTAATTGATGAATTCGGTGGCACCTCAGGATTAATTACACTCCAAGATCTCATCACCGAAATTATTGGCGACCAAGGAGAGGGCCAAGCAATAAATCCTAAATTAATCAAAAGACTTGATGAGCAAACTTTTTTGGTTTCTGCGCAAATTAGTTTAGAAGATGTTAACGAATTTTTGGATATCGATTTACCTTTGGCAGAAGACTATCATACTTTAAGTGGTTTTCTTCTCGAACAATGGCAGAAAATTCCCACTCAAGGAGAAACCATTAGTTACCAAAATCTAGACTTTACTGTGATCTTTGCCGAAGAAAATAAACTTGATCAAATTAAAATCAGAAAACACGCGCTGCGAAGAGATTAGTTGCGCGATCGCAATAGTAGCTAGTGCCGCTACGCGGAAGTAATGAGTAATAAGTAATGAGTAATAAGTCTTGATTTTTAGGCTTTTTGACCATTCCTGACAGTTAGCTTATTTATGTTTATGCCCACGTCCACTAATGGTCTGTCAATATTTAGCTTAGCGAACCCCAGATTTCGCATTTTAGTCTATGATAATCATTATCATTGCTGTCTACTAAATATTCGTTACTATATAATGTCTTATCTATTCATAAATTCTAGAAATAAACTTCTAAAAAAATCTCTGATTGCAATCTTCACCTGTATGAGTGTGATCGCTTTTACTCCCTCAACAACAGCCCAGGACAATTCCGGCTCTAAGATTGTCACAACTTTTCTGCCAGTTCATTTGTTTACCAAAGCTGTCGTAGGAGATACGGGGACAGTAGAAATTTTGATTTCTCCTGGTGCAGAAGTCCATGATTATCAAGCTACTCCAGAAGATGCCAAATTGTTGTCCCAAGCAGATGTACTTGTAGAAAATGGCTTGGGGATGGAAGAATTTTTATCGGCTTTAGTAGATAATGCAGGTAGCTCCCAACTTCAGAAAATTACTTCCAGTAAAGGGATTGACCCCATAGAAGTAGAAGATGAACATGATGATCATGGACATGATCACCATCACCATCATCATGGAGAGGGAGACCCTCATGTCTGGTTAGACCCTGTGTTAGCACAACAACAGGTAGCCAATATTAGAGATGAGTTGATTGCAATTAACCCGAGTAACGCCGATATCTATACCAGTAATGCCGATTCTTATATTCAGCAATTACAAGAGCTAGACAATGAATTTCAAGAAAGATTGGCACCAGTCAAAGGTTGCAAATTTATTACTTTTCATGATGCTTTTCGCTACTTAGCACAACGCTATGAACTTGAACAAGAAGCGATTATCGAGATACCCGAAGATAGCATTACCCCCAAAGATATCCGACGAATACAAAAAGCAGCTAAAAAGTACAAAGTTAAAGCCTTATTCACCGAACCTGGAATTGAAGACAGACGCATTGAACAAATATCCAGTGATTTAAATCTACCATTAGAAGAGATTGATCCTCTAGAGTCGGGAGAAACCGACCCCCAATATTATTTTCAAACTATGCTACAGAATCTAGAGTCTTTAGAGCGGGGATGCCAATAATCAGTTATCAGTTATCAGTTATCAGTCAACAGTTATTGACTATTTTTCTTTGGTTGACTCTATTTAGTGAATTTAATGCCTCAAAATTTGTCCGTTAACCAAGCGATCGTTACAGTTAGAAATCTATCGGTAATGTTTGGGGAATATTTAGCATTAGACAATGTCTCTTTTGAATTATTGCCCGGTACTCATACAGCGATTATTGGTCGCAACGGTGCAGGTAAGAGTACCTTGATCAAAACTATTTTGGGATTAAGTGAAGCGCAATCAGGGGAGATTAAGTTATTTAACTCTACTGGCAAACAGTTAGAAAGATTAAAACAAGACATTGGCTATATTCCTCAAAAGTTCGTCTTTGATCGTACTTTCCCTTTGACAGTAGCAGAGCTGGTAGGATTAGGATTAAATAGCAAACGTTGGTGGCACTCCAGAAAAACAAACAAAGAGGCGATTTACCAGGCATTAGAAAAAGTTGGTCTGATAAAACAAGCCCGACAACAAATCGGTACACTGAGCGGAGGAGAATTAAAACGAGTTTTACTAGCTTATTGTTTAGTTAGTCCCCGCCGTCTTTTAGTTCTCGATGAAGCTCTAGCGGGAGTGGATGCTACCGGAGAAATGGAATTTGCTGCTTTGCTCAATAATCTCAAACAAGAACATAATTGGACGATTTTGGAAGTTTCCCACGATTTAGATTTAGTTAGTAAATATTGCGACTCGGTTATCTGTTTAAACAGTCGCTTGCTCTTTCAGGGTTCGCCCGCAACTACTCTTACTCCAGAAAATCTTTTACAAATATACGGTTCTTTAGTTAGCCCCACTTGTCATCATCATGAACCTAGCCGACTTCCTGAGTCTTTTTAGTTTACCTTTTATGCAACGGGCGGTACTAGGTGGTGTGCTGCTGGGGATTTTAGGGGGAATTTTGGGCAGCTTTCTCATCCTGCGTCGTCTCTCTTTATTTGGGGATACCGTAGGACATTCAGCAATGTTGGGAGTAGTATTAGCTGCCTTGTTAGGACTTCCCCCTAATTGGTCATTAATTGGTTTTACCGTTGCTTTTGGTTTAGGAGTAATTTATTTAATCGACAGAACGGATCTAGGTAGTGATACGGTTTTGTGTATTGCCTTATCGGGTTCAGTTGCTTTAGGTACGATTGTTTTTAGTTATTTAAAAGGATATCGAGGTAATTTATTATCGATTTTGTTTGGCGATATTTTAGCTATTAG
>JBCCYD010000602.1:0-3378 GCA_039190385.1 Cyanobacteria bacterium P01_F01_bin.143
ACCACCATGTTCCCAATCAAGGGAATGTTGTTCCCAAAAGGGGATGATATTTTTCAATAAAGTATCTTTATAGAGATTCGCCATCAATCAATAGTAGTTTCATAATTAGAATTTATAATAAATGAGTTATACAATTGCTGAGCTATCGACACTCTATAAAGATACTTTATTGAAAAATATCATCCCCTTTTGGGAACAACATTCCCTTGATTGGGAACATGGTGGTTATTTCACTTGCTTGGACCGCAAAGGTCAAATCTACGATACCGATAAATTCATTTGGCTCCAAAATCGCCAATTATGGACTTTTTCCATGCTCCATAATCGCTTAGAACCCAAGTCAAGCTGGCTCGACATTGCCCATAACGGTGCCAAATTTTTAGCCAATAAAGGCAGAGATCCCGAAGGTAACTGGTATTTTTCTTTAACGCAAACAGGAGAACCCTTAACTCAGCCCTACAATATTTTTTCCGATTGTTTTGCAGCGATGGCTTTTAGTCAATATGCTTTAGCATCTGGTGAAACTTCAGCCCAAGAAATTGCTTTGCAAGCATACAAAAATGTCCTACGTCGTCAAACAAATCCCAAAGGAAAATACAACAAAATTTTTCCTGGAACCAGAAATCTTAAAAGTTTGGCCGTACCGATGATCCTTGCTAATCTTTCGGTGGAAATGGATTGGCTCCTCCAAAGTGAGCAACTTGAAGAGATTTTGGACAATACAGTACAAGAAATCATCAACGATTTTCTAGATCCCGAATCAGGATTGATGTATGAAAATGTGGCTCCCGATGGCTCTTTTGTCGATTGTTTTGAGGGAAGATTAATTAATCCAGGTCATGGAATTGAGGCAATGTGGTTTGTGATGGATATTGCTCAGCGTCGTCAAGATGTGCAATTAATCAATCAAGCTGTAGATATTATGCTCAAGATTCTCAACTTTGGTTGGGATAGTGAATATGGAGGAATTTATTATTTTTTAGATCTTAAAGGTTATCCACCACAACAATTGGAATGGAGCCAAAAACTATGGTGGGTTCATTTAGAATCTTTGGTCGCTTTGGCAATGGGTTATCGTTTAACTCAAAGAGCAGAATGTTGGCAATGGTATCAAAAAGTTCATGATTACACTTGGCAACATTTTACTGATGCTGAGTATGGCGAATGGTTTGGTTATTTAAATCGCCGTGGGGAAGTATTGTTAAATCTTAAAGGTGGTAAATGGAAAGGCTGTTTTCATGTCCCCAGAGCTCTCTATCTATGCTGGCAACAATTTTCAAAAATATCTAGCTAACGTAAAAGAGAAGATGAAACCACTATTTTCTGGCACTTTTACATTATTGAACTAAATTTAACTGAAAGACTCACAAAGCAAACCTGGATGCTTTCCCAGACGATAATAAAATTTGAGCGTTTCTCCTCTCTTGATAGAGTCCCTAAATGGAAAAACTTTTGGGCAAGTCAAACCAGATTGATATTCTGAGAGATGATGATTTCCATAAACTTGTATTCTTGTAAAAAGCATTGGTTGAAAGTCATTCCCTAAAGGGGAAGTGATCTTAATCGAAGATGCAGGTAATTTGTCACTTGGCTCATTTTTCCATGAATTAACCGTTTCTCGACTTAGTTCAAAAACTTTTCCCAGGAATATTCTTTCCCGTTGTGAGACAGCCTTTTTCTTTCCTGAAGTATTGACAGCGAATTCTTTAGCTGTATTTATCAGATTGGCATCAATAGTTATTGACTGCGGAATCATTATTGCGGAAGGGGCTTGCTCCAACAAGTGACGTGTTATCGCAACTTGGGGTTCTTTTTCTAAGCAGGTGTTCATGATTTCCATGATGATAATATCTGGCGGTTCTTTAGGGTTGATTTGCTTGTATTCTGCGTCTATGACTTCATAATTCGACACATATTCTGAGAATTCAAGACCTTCCACAAGACATCTTACAGATTCAATAGATTCGCGGTGTAAATCTAGAATTTCAAACTTGACTTCTTCAATTGAAAAAACTGACATCAGAGGAATTGCTAAGGTTGCATAGGGTCCAGAACCAACATAGAGAATACGAATTGGACGATCTGATTCACACTTTCGAATATCTTGTATTGCATCATGTAAACCGCGAATAAAAACAATTGTTCGTACATAATCATCAGCACACATAGCAGCCATAGTTGGAGATAAGGCTAGTCCGTTCTTTGTCAATGTTTCATCTTTGGCGATGTCCCTGTCTTGATTAATCTGAAACTTGCTAACATTTTTCAAGACACCAATAATTTCTAAGACTTCTGGTCGCAGGGAATAAGCCGGTTGCCGATACTCGAGAATCTTTAATGTTGCACTTCTGAGTAATTCTAAGGATTTTTTGCTTATATTGCTCATAATTAAGAATTAAAGTTTGCGACACATCCAAACACTAGAAATTTCCACTGTAAAACCTGCCTTTTTATAGGCGCGACGTGCCGGGGCATGGCTGGGATCTCCGCCTGTCGCGACTGTAGCAACCTTCATGCCAACGTCTTTCATTCGAGCGATCGCGAAGTTGTACATTGCTGTGCCGATCCCCTTCCCTGAATAATCTGGATCAACTGCATTAAGTCCAATCTCTCCAATACATGTATCCAAATTATTTTGTAATGCCATAAAACCAACCACCGTTCCAGCTAACTCCGCTGCATATACTTCCCAGTCAGACTCAGGTTCGAGCATTGAGGAGAGAAGTGCTTCTTGTCCATTATCGTCTTTAGCCTGCGCTAATTCGTAAATTTCATCTCCTAAAATAGAGCGAAACGAAGCAAATACTGGTGCGAATGCAGCTTGCCGAATTTCCTGCAAACGAGGAATCTCGTCAGACCTTACAGGGCGTATCACCAGATGCGGCTTCGACATACAAAAAACTTACAGTCACCATTTCTACTATTGACAATTCTAATGCCCAAAAGAGCTAGCAAATATTTTCTTTTCTGTAAGGGCAAATGGTCGTTCACCCTTGCAATAACAAAAGAGCTAGTCACACGACTTGGTAAAATTCAGTGACCACTAACGAAAGAATAGTACTTTAAGAAATTGCGATCGCGGCTAGAACAACTATTTCTCGTTAATCCAAGGTAAAAATTGCCAAGTCGTGCAGTCAATAGTTCCCAGCTCTCTCTTTATGCGATATATTTTTAACTAGAATATATCCCCTATCTAGCACCTTGGAACATAGTCGAAAAAATCAAATTTCTCCAACTTAAGAGTCAATACATTGTCGGGGGTTTGGGGAGGACACCGTCCCCAATGGGGGGTTTGGGGGGCGAGCCCCCCAAGAGAAGTTATGGATTGAAGCAGATAATTTTGGACAAAAATCGAATCTTATAGAGAAACAAAAATAG
>JBCCYD010000603.1:0-3374 GCA_039190385.1 Cyanobacteria bacterium P01_F01_bin.143
CTCTTCTAAACTTCTCAAACTTTTAGTCATTTGTGATTTGCTCCCCATTTTTCGACTGCCATTCAACTAAAGCATTACTCTATAGGATAGCCAAGTTTTCGCGATCGCTCCTTATCTCAACCATCACTTTTAATTACACCCAGGCTATGGGGAAATAATTAAATGAGTTATTTGATGGATAGTTTCCATTATTCGTTTCAAGATTATTACTTTTTGTGAAATTAGCCTCAATTTTGTAGCGAATGTTACAGAAAAAAAGCTAGAGTAGTAGCAAGTAAACAAAAAAAATATTCTATTCGTTAAACAAAATTGGTTTAATAAGTAATTTTTGGAGGATTAATCTTATGTCAGCTCAAAGTCAATCTCGTGCTTTATTAAATCGTCATCGTCATAATGTTAAAAACCGTCAACAATCTTTGCTTCGCCGCACAGCATCAGAAATTGGCGTAGATGTTGATAATCAATATTGGACAACTATTCAAGGTAAACCAAGTAGCGGTTTTAGTGAAACCTACGATCGCAGTGGTGCAGCTTTAAGTTAGAGAATTGCTCATTATTAATGACTAGTTATTGAGATTTAAAACCATATAATAAGCTTCTATGATCGTAGGCCATAGGAGCTTTTTTTCTTGTCTGTAATTTAGATTTTAAGACCATTAGAAATTTCCTAATCCCATTTTCCTGATTACTTCTGGGTTGACTCTTTGTTTTACTCCTGCAAATGATATTACACTGCATATATATTACAATATGTTAAAGCGCTCAATCCATTATGTAGATCAATAAAATTGAGATAGGGAGTTAGATATGCAGAATTTGCGGTTATGCCTACTAGGGTTAGTACTTGGAATTGCTAGCAATGCCTTGAGTTGTCCGATTATCTTGGCAGAAACTGAACAAGCTGAATCCTCTGAGATTAGGTTTCAGACAGAACAAGGAGATGAAATAGTAGTAGAAGAGGAGGCATTTGTTTATTTAGTTACTCCTGTGCAAATTAATGAGCTTTTAAAGCAAGGTGACTACGAGGAACTAAGAAGGGTTTTAAATTTGTCAATAGCATCAATTGACACCGATGACAAAATCTCCAATTTAGGAGAATATCTCGCACAAGCCCTTATTTTATTAGGAGCCACAAACTATCAACTTGGTCTATATAGCGAGGCGGAAAAGGCATTAAAGCAAGCTCTGACAATCCAAGAAGAAAGATTGGATGCTGGACCGACCGAAACTGCCACTACTCTATCTCATTTGGCAAATCTTTATATGCGTATGCGTCGCTTTGATGAAGCAGAATCACTCTTCCAGGGAGTTGTTGAGGTAAGAGAGGAGAGTTTGGGCCCAGATCATCCTGAAGTTGCGATTATTCTCCATAACTTGGCAATATTAAATATTAATCAAGGCCGTTACCAAGAAGCCATACCTCTTTTGGAGAGGACAGTTGCAATCCAAGAAGAAAAGTTGGGTCCTGATAATTCGCTAACTGTTTCAGCGCGTGAGCAGTTAGAGATTTTATATCAGAGGATAGATCGTGAGTAGAATTTTTTTAGTAAATTAACGCGATCGCAAATTACCCTATTGAGTTTTTGAACTCATATAGGAAAATCAGCTCTCCAAATATGGGTGGCTCTTTTTGCTAAATGTCTTTGTCTTGTAGCTAATGTATCTGGAGTCCATTCTTCAGCCAATATATTTTTCGTTAGTTGATAAACGCTCTTCTGATAAACTTCCACCTTAGTTGAATAACGCCTATTTCCAACTTGACGATTGAAATGAGGTTCTAAAGATGTCAAATTCCCAATACGATAAACCATTTCTTCTATTTGGGTGTCAGTGAAATTTTGCTGCCATTCACTATTCGGTGATTCAGGCAAGATATGTTCGATGGAAAAGCTATCTTCTTTTACATCCATACTTGATTCATCTGCTTCAAGCTTGCATAAAATATATCGGACTAATTTCTTTTTCTGTCCTTTTGTAGAAATTGAGAGCAAGGAAAAGTCCTGCAAGAATTTCTCATCTGAAACATAAATTGGGCGAAGATTATCAAATACCTGTTTAGGGTTGTTTATTTCACTATTAGTAATCGCAATTGCTACCTTATTGTAGAGCTTTTCTAATTCATTAGGATTTAGGCTGCTAACAACGGTATAGCGAAAAGAAAGTACACATACAAGTTTTAGTAGGCGAGTAAAGTTTTCAGGAGAAAATCTTTCGTATGCGATAAATAGAGTTGGATAAGCTTGCTCAAAGCTAAATAATCCGAGTTCGCGAATATAAGGTCGGTTTTCTGGAGTATCTCGCCAGAATTCATCATTAGAATTACTCAGAGCAATAAAAAGGCTGCTGTAATTCTCAAGTTGATCCAGCAATGCAAATGCTTGTTGACCATCCTTTACCGATGAACGAACTATTTTGAATAATCTTTCCCGTCTTACCCTATTTTGTTTAAGACTAAGATAATAACGAAGAAATTCGGGGAATTTCTCCATTTGTACTGTACTAATAATTCTCCGCCACTGCCTTTGTGATTCTTGTAAATCATCTGGGCCTTGAAACAGAGAAAATAAGTAATTCTTCAGTAGATCTGTTGAACTTAGTTCTATGCCTCTGGCGTTCAATGTTTCAAAAATAGTATAAGCATTCAATTCATCTTCAACATTAATCTGAATAAAAAGTAGTCTTTGGGCAATAGTGTTGGTGAGGAACTCAGCTAGTTTCTCGCCATTCCGAACAACATCTTCAAACTCTTCCAAACAATTTGAGAAATATTGAAAAGCATTCCAAAGTAATTGATTAGATTTTGAGAGAGAGCGAATATTGAGAGGCTTTCTCAGATTGATTAAATTGCTTTGATAGAAATCATTATTATTTTCATTCAAACGAATCTTGCTTGAATAACGAAGAGAGCGTGGATCTTTATCACTAAGATAAGTACGTTTTAAAATTTCTTGTCTTTCCTGATTAGCTTCCTTTTGTTCTTCTCTTTCTACTAATTTTTGGATCTTATCAATGACAGCGATCGCAAGAATACTAAGAGTAGCTAGCCTTTGCTGACCGTCAATAATAGTGAACTCTTTATCTGAAGCACTAGAGTTTTGTAATACAATTGCTCCCATATAATGACTCGAATCAGGGTTGGTGTGGAGTAGGAGAATATCTTGCCAAAGGTCTTCCCAGTTTTCTTCATTCCAGGAGTAATCACGCTGGAAAAGTGGTACTTGGTAAGTCTTACCACATTGGTGACAACTTAAGCTGAAATAGCAGTTGTCAAGGGGATTTGAGAATTTGGCGAAAAGAAGAAATCCTCTTGATTCTTTTGTCGGTCAGGGAACGGAGCAATGATCAGTCGAACACGCGGTTTTCGGATAGATTTA
>JBCCYD010000604.1:0-3362 GCA_039190385.1 Cyanobacteria bacterium P01_F01_bin.143
TAATTAGATCTAATTGGGTTTTCATGTCATCAACAACTAAGATTGTTTTCATCATTTTTAATTACTCCTATGATTATGAAATCGAAAAAAATATCGTTAAAGCAGATTTTAGTATCAATAGAAACTAAATGATATCTACTTTAATATGATTTAGATGATGCAAAATCTGGTAAATATTTCTCGACAGCTTCTAGTAAATCGCTGCGAGTAAAAGGCTTTGTTAGGTAATCAGAGGCTCCAGTCATTTGAGCTCTGGTTTTATCAATAAATCCTGTTCTTCCAGTTACCATAACGATTGGTGTTTGCTTGAGAACAGAACTTTTTTTGAGAAGACTACATAACTTGTAACCATTAATCTGTGGCATAGAAATATCCATAAAAATCAGATCTGGCTTAATTTTTAATAATTTAGAAGCTGCTTCTAATGGATTTTCAATTCTAAATATTTCAAAATTTTGCTCGCCCAAAAATCTTTGCATTTCATCTAAAATAATCGGGCTATCATCTATACAAGCAATTTTAAATTTATTTTGTTGTTTTGTTGTATTGTCTTTACTTTTGTGGTCTCCACTTTTTTGGGGAATACAGGGCAAAAAATTTAGAGGAAAAGATGGTTCTTGTAGTTGAATCTCTCCAGTTTTAATATAAGGTAGTAGAAGTTGAGCTATTTTTAATTCATCTTGATTAAGAAGAACACTCAATTCACGGAAGCTTAACCCTTTTAAAAACTTAGCTAACTTTAGCAAAATAGGAGCCGTAGGTTGGCTAGCATTTGCTTGAGAGTTGAGAAAAAGACCTTGATAGGGAGAACTAATCACCGAGCCAAATTCTTGCCAGGTTTTTAATCGATTTTGTAATTTGTCAATTAAAGGGATCAACTCAAGTTTTTGACTCATAAAACCAGAAGTTGTTACTTGTTGAGGAAGACTTTGTGCCTCAATCCATTTATACTCTCCTGCCATTAGCCAAAGACAAGTTTCTAGTGCTTCTTCACTTAAACTTGCTAGCACTTGATCTGCTTCAGATAACTTCAGATGATTGTAGGAAACTAACCATCTCAAACAAGGAATCCAAGAACCCCCTTCTAACCAATTATCACCTTCACTATTATGGATTTCCAGTTCTGAAGCCGGAATTGATTTAATCTTGTTGATAAGATTAGCAAAACCTAGTTTACGAAGATGATAATTTAAGGCAAAGGGAAGTCGAATTGAGTTGGCAGCACCTTTAAGTTGACCTTGTTCTAGATAAATTTTCCAATTGACTCCTTTTCCAGAAAATTGAAAGGAGCCATTACTTTTGGAACTAGATGCTTCTGTTAATAATTCTATGCAGTTCAGGGATTGATTCATAAAATAGTACTTATGAATTAATAAAGGAGTTTAGGATAACAGTTGATTTTCTTTAGTAGAATCCAATTCAAGAAATCCTTATTTTATTACGTTTTTGCAGGTTATTTCCGTAAATAAATACTAAATATAGTATAACAATGGAAATTTTGTCCTTAATCTAAAGTGTTCCCTTTTTTTGCTTTTTCTTACTCACCTTACTTTAATTTTTATTAAGCTAAGCTTCACCTATATATAACACACAAAGTAAATTATTAAACTTAGCTTTTGTTTGGAATCTTTGTTATGAGTGTTTTCTCCTTATTTTCTCTGTTTGTGCCTAGAACCTGAAAATTAAGTGTTGCAATATACGAAACATACTGTATGATATATTAGGCTAAACTAGAGAAAACCGTAACATCCGGGGGTATGGCGGAATTGGTAGACGCTGCGGACTTAAAATCCGTTGATCATTGCGATCGTGAGAGTTCAAGTCTCTCTACCCCCATCGCTTTCATCAAGAATACAGGGAATTACAAACACCCCAGAATGTACTAGAATATTCCCTAATTCCTTAAAAATTTAGTTCAAAATTAGTTCAGTGTCGGACAAGCTAGACAAGTCACTTCAGGCTGCTAACGAGAGATTACAAAAAAGCAATTGCGGGATCAAAATATATAAGAGAGGTCAGAAGTTATCTTTGAGAGGGACTTTGCCTCCAAAGCCAGGGGTAGATAAGGATCAACCGTATCAGCAATATCTATCATTAGGTTTGTATGCCAATGGTGCCGGAATTCAACAAGCGGAGAAGCAAGCGAAAAAGTTGAGTTCTCAATTGGCGTTAAAAGAATTTGATTGGAAGGACTGGGTTGAATCGGAACAGCCCCCCGAAAGTGTGGGCTATTGGATAGATAAATTTGAAAAGGATTACTTTAATCGAAAGGCAAAGACACCTCAAACTTTGACTACTTGGAAAAGTGATTATCTGGCAATGCTGAAGCGGTTGCCAAAAGACGAAGCTTTAAATCAGAATGTGCTGTTGGATCTGGTCTTGGCGACTAAGCCAGATAGTAGACAGCGTAAGCGAGCGGTGCTGGTTGCTAATAGTCTGGCAAAGTTTGCGGAGATAGATGTTAGTTTTAATCGTTACAAAGGCAATTATTCTCATACCAAAAATCTGAGGGAGTTGCCGACGGATAAGCAAATAGCCGATTGGTATTGGGAGATTAAAAATCCTAGCTGGCAATACGTTTTTGGATTGATGGCTGCTTACGGCATTAGTAACCATGAAGTGTTTTTGGTTGACCTGGAAAGTTTGCAGCAATCTCCAGGTCATTTAGTTTCTAGCTATCGTAAAGCTCATTACGGAGTTAGACGGATTTGGTGCTTGTATCCTGAATGGTGGCAGGAATGGGAACTGTATAAACCCAGGGAATTACCGAAGGTTTCAGGGAATAGTAATCGGGAATTGGGGAGTCGAATTACTCATGCTTTTCGTCGTTATGGTTTGTGTAAGCCTGGAGATTTAAGACATTGTTGGGCCATTCGGGCTATGGGATTTATGCCAAACCCGATGGCTGCAAGAATGATGGCTCATACTGAAATTGAACATAATCAGACTTACCAAAGATGGATTAATAAGGATCAAGAGGATAAGTTTTACAAATTACTAATGGCACGGAATGATCGTCCGCAGCCACCAAGATAATTTGTTTTATTTAGATCTTTTTCCTGCTGGTGTATCTAACCTATTTAAGCATTTTTGAATATTGAAGTAATAACGAGCTTTTTTAGATTTTTGTCCCCTACGATCTTGTACTTCCTTATTTATTCTAAATAATCCATTGGCGATCGCTTTGAGTAATTGTTTGTGATTGGAATAGCCTAATACCTTCCAAGCTTCGGACGTGGGCAGATATTCTGGGGTACTGTTGTCAATATCGCCAATGCCCTTAGTAAGGAGTTTTTTAAATTCGTCACGGGCGATCGCTCTTATGTCGGCTTCTGTTAGGTTCATCTTCTTTGGTTAGTTAA
>JBCCYD010000605.1:0-3347 GCA_039190385.1 Cyanobacteria bacterium P01_F01_bin.143
AAACAACGATACTCGCTCCCATTTTGATGCTCAATATTATATGGAAACCGGAATTCCAGGTAATAAAAAAATTCCTGATGGATGGATGAACCGCCTCTTAGCAAATCTCCCAAAAGATCAACCTACTCAAGCAGTCAACTTAGGAGATACACCACCCCGCATTCTCATGGGTGAAATGCCAGTTGCCAGTCTCACCACAGGTAGAAAGTCAACCCGCCGTTTACCAATAGATCGCCCTAAAATCTATGAAGCATTCGATCGCCTCTATAGCGGCAACGATGAACTGAGTAGAGTTTACCAAGAAGGCCGTCAGGCCAGAGATTTACTGCTCGCTGATCTGGAGAAAGAAATGGAAGAAGCTTCGGGTGGCGCACCACCACCAACAGGTTTTGCTGGCGATGCTAAAAATTTAGCTCAAATAATGGTTGGTGACTCCAGAACTCAGTTAGGATTTCTTGCAGTCGGCAACTGGGATACCCACGTTAACCAAGGTAACAGTCAAGGTATGTTAGCAAGAAGATTAAAACCTCTTGGGGACGGTTTAGTGACTCTAGTCCAGGAGTTGGGATCGCTTTACTCAGAGACTGTAATTTTAGTAATGTCAGAATTTGGTCGTACAGTTAAAGAAAATGGTAATGGTGGTACCGATCATGGTCATGGTAACGTAATGTGGGTATTGGGTGGTGGGGTGCGTGGCGGTCAGGTTTACGGACAATGGCCTGGTTTAGATGAATCAGAATTGTTCCAAAAACGCGATTTAGCAGTAACAACAGATTTCCGGAGTGTTATTTCCAGTGTTTTAGAACAGCATCTTGGTTTTGATCGATCGCAAATATCACGGGTGTTTCCTGGTTATTACTCTAATCAGGGTTTACCTTTAGGGACCTCCAAAAAATAAAATGTACAATTGATAATGATAATCAGGCGTTGGCGAGAGTCAGGGGCAGCTCATAGCTGCCCCTTCCCACTTCACTTTTTTTGTAGTAAATTTAAACTAGGTATTAATTTGAGCCCACATTCCGCACGACAAAATGTAGTACATAAAGAGGATCAAACTTGAGTAAGTATTTAGGCTCAAGAAAAAAACACCTCTTGCCTGTAATTCTAGATCGGGAGGTAAAGATACAAAAGAGGAGAAAATGTCAATAGAAGTTAGCAATATAGACCATCTAGGATTAGTAGCAGGAATTATTGATGAGATTGGTATAGAACAGAAAATTAATCAACTATTAGGAGAAGAACTATCAGAAAAAATAACAGGGGGTCAAGCAGTCAAAGGAATGCTCTTAAATGGGTTAGGATTAGTGTCATCCCCACTATATTTATTTAGTAGATTTTTTGAAGGAAAAGCTATAGATCATTTAATTGGAAAAGGGGTAAAAACAGAGTATTTTAATGATGATAAATTAGGTCGGGTATTAGACCAACTGTATCACAGAGGATTAAATCAGATTTTCATGTCTGTGGTGTTAGAAGCAGTGAAAATTTATCAGTTAGAGACAAGCACAGTCCATCTAGATTCTACATCCCGATCATGTTCATGGAGATTATCAAACAAATGATGATGAATTAACAGAAGATTTAGAACCCAAAACTATAAAAATTACTTATGGATATTCCAGAGATAAACGACCCGATCTCAAACAATTTATGATGGATTTAATTTGTACAAACGATGGAGATTATCAAATGTGGATGAGAATTGGGTCGGGAAATGAATAGCCGCCAAAAAGAATTTGTGCAAGCCATCAAAGGTTTCAAAAATCAGTTAAATTTTGACACTTTTTTGGTAGCAGATAGTGCTTTATACCAATACGAAAATCTGCATTTACTAACAAATATTAGATGGTTAAGCCGAGTCCCAGTTCGTATAAAAGCAGCTCACAAGGAACGTTCAAGAAACAGATGGGTCAGATTTGAATTCTAGTCATATTAAGGGATATAGCTATCAAGAACTCTCAAAAACTTACGGGGGCATTCAACAGAGGTGGTTAATAGTTGAAAGTCAACTATGCCGAGAATCAGATTTAAAAAGCCTAGAGAAAAAAATCCAGAAAGAACGAGCTGAAGTTGACAAACAACTGCGCACTTTAAAATCTGAAAAGTTTGCTTGTCAACCAGATGCAGAAACAGCAACAAGAAAGCTGTTAAAAAAGTTTTTATATCACGAAGTGAAACAAATTAATGTTCAATTCGTAAAGTCGAAATCTGATACAGATTTTTCTTATGAAGTCCAAGTAAAAGTGGGCTTAAGAGAGTCAAAAATAGAATTGGAAAAAAAACATTGGTCGATTTATATTAGCAACAAATGTCCTGGATAGCATGGAATTAACTTGATTAAGAAATGTTGTCTAAATACAAAGGACAACAATCTGTGGAGAGAGGTTTTAGGTTCCTCAAAGACCCCTTATTTTTAACTGATAGTGTCTTGCGTTTTTCCCCCCATAGAATCGAAGCTTTGGGATTAATCATGGGTTTATGTTTATTAGTTTATACGTGATTGTCAGCGTCAACTACGTCAAACTTTAAGCCGGACTAAATCTACTGTAAAAAATCAATTAGGCTCTCCTACTAATAGACCAACTTTACGTTGGATATTTCAGTGTTTTCAGTCAATTCATTTATTGATTAATTCTGGAGTTAACAGCGTATCTAATCTCACTCCAGAGCGTTTAGAATTATTGAAATTTTTTCCTCCAAGTTGTCAAAGATACTATCTGCTCAGTTGAGAAACTTGAGACCAAAGCAAGTAAAGCACCAAAATAATCAACGATTGAATAGTAGTGTAAAATTAAGCGCTTGGCAATTAATTATGAAGATGCGATCGCTAAGGGTGATAGATGAACTTTGGCCGTTTTTTAATATGTCCATTAGTAACTTTAAGCAACTCATATTATTCTCAAAGGCATTTATGGAGTACGATAGGAGTAATGACAAGTTAAAAAGCTTTTGATATAAGCTTTTGAGCCTATATCACTCCTGAAAAATTTAGGGTGGATTTGCGTTGGCGGAGTAAGTGCGGCAGCTATATCGCCTTCTACCCCATACTATAAGTCTAAATACTTACTCAAGTTTGATCCTCTTTATGTACTACATTTTGTCGTGCGGAATGTGGGTTTTATAATTATGGCTCCTGACTCCTAATTACCACTAAAATCTCACAACTGAAATATGATTGCCATAGCAAATCGGCGCTTATACAATTTTTAAAAAAGAATGTTAGGAATAATAAGCACTATTAAAAGATTTTACTGAAAATCTGTATTTGACGAAAAAGATAAATTAAGACAGAAAAAATGGTATCAAATCTATTTATTCTGACTCCTGACTCCTGACGTCTAAGAAAT
>JBCCYD010000606.1:0-3338 GCA_039190385.1 Cyanobacteria bacterium P01_F01_bin.143
AAACTTCTTTGCGATCGAGGAAACAAACAAAAACTACGATATCTTATTTAATAATCAACCCTACACGATAGTTGTCAATCTCCACGGAATACTTTGAAGATTTCATCTCGGCTAACAGTTTGACTTTTTTCTCCTTCTTCAATTACGTGAGATAGTCCTATATCTTCCAAAGCATCTATCAAAATAGAACTTACTAATTCTTGGTTTTCTGCTATTACTTCAACAAGAGCTTCTTTAAATAAAATTTTGATTCGAGTTTCATCTATATTTGCTGGATTGGTCATGATTAAAACTTGTCCATAGGAAGTATCACGCGCCATATTATAAAGAATAACCTTTTTCAAAAATAATTCACTCTCACTATCAAATCAAGTTATGACCAGCATAAATCTTGACAATTTAAGCAAAGATAATCGCGATCGCTTACAGCAAAGAGCCGCAACTAATGGAAACTCGCTCGAATCGGAAATGTATTTAATTTTAACCAGTGTTTTTAAACTAAAAACCGCAGAAAATTCTCTTAAAGAGCTACTTCTTGCTATGCCTGATGTGGACGAGGATGACGATTTTAATCGTGTTAGAGATAATGCGAGAGCAGTTTCACTATAACTAAACTTTTAATCGATACAAATTTTATCTTTACTGCAACATCAAAGCTACTTGTTTGGCAAAATAAGTCAAAATCAAATCTGCTCCTGCTCGCTTCATGCTGGTAAGAGTTTCTAAAACTATTTTTTTCTCGTCAATCCAACCTTTTTGGGCAGCAGCCTTAACCATCGCATATTCCCCACTAACGTTATAGGCTGCAACTGGTAAGTTGGTATATTCCTTAATGCGACAAATAATATCTAGATAAGCCAAAGCTGGTTTTACCATCACCATATCAGCGCCTTCAGCAATATCTAAAGCTACTTCCTTAATCGCTTCTCGACTATTAGCAGGATTCATTTGATAAGTCTGTTTGTCACCAAATTGAGGAGCAGATTCTAAAGCATCGCGGAAAGGACCATAATAAGCCGAAGCGTATTTAGCCGAATAAGCTAAGATTCCCACATCGAAGTAACCGGCGGCATCTAAACCTCGACGAATTGCGCCAACTCTACCATCCATCATATCGGAAGGGGCTACGATATCTGCTCCGGCTTCTGCTTGGGAAACTGCTTGTTTTACTAAAACTTCTACTGTTTCGTCATTGAGAATCTTGCCATCTTCAACTATGCCATCGTGACCATAGGTAGAAAAAGGATCGAGTGCCACATCGGTAATAATTGTAATTTCAGGTATTTCTTGTTTAATTGCTTTTATCGTGCGTTGTACTAAACCATCAGGATTATAGCTTTCTGTTCCTGCATTATCTTTTTTGTCGTTAGAAATTAGCGGAAACAGTGCGATCGCATTTATTCCTAAATTAGAAGCATCAGCTATTTCTTTTAGTAATAAATCGAGGGAATAACGATAAATTTCTGGCATCGAAGGAATTTCCTCTTGCCGATCTTCCCCTTCCATTACAAACACAGGATAAATCAGATCGTTAACTGTTAATTGGGTTTCTTGCACCATATTACGTAAGGATGAGGTGCGACGGAGGCGACGAGGGCGATTAGTTAAATTTTGATTAGTGGAAGTCATAAAGTATGATCGTTTAACTATATATTTTTAAAGATTAATCAAACTAATTTGACAATAAAAATTATCATTATTACTTAGTTTACAATAATGAGAGAGAGAATCAGAATCATTATTCTTAGCGAGTGAAATTACCCAAATATATAGATGTCGCGATAGTTGGTGCGGGAATTCAAGCCCTAACTCTAACTACCCATTTATTACAAAAAAGTCAGAAACATTATCATAAATTCCTAGTTTTTGATCCTAGTCCAACCTGGCTAAGCCAATGGCAACGACAATTTGCCGCACAACAAATTCCTCATTTGCGATCGCCAGCACTCCATCATCCCGATCCCAAACCCAGTCAATTAAGAAACTTTGCCGAACATAGACATAACGAGCTGTTTCCACCCTATGACAGACCAGGAACCAAGCTATTTAATGATTTCTGTGATGAAGTAATCCGTCGCTGGAAGTTAACAGATAAAGTTTACCCAGCCAAAGTAATTAACATTTTACCGATTAAACTTGCTTCTCGTTCTCGGTTTCAATTGATTTTAAGTACAGGAGAAACGATTATTGCCCGTAAAGTTGTATTAGCCACGGGAAGCGGGAAAATTCAACTTCCTGATTGGGTAGAAAGTATTACATTAAATTACCCAACGGATAAATTATGTCATTCTCAGCAGGTAAATTTAAATCAACTCAATCTTAAAGGAGAAAAGATTTTAATCGTTGGTGGTGGCTTAACTAGCGGACATTTAGCCAAAGGCATAATAAATCAGGGTGCAACTGTTACCCTCATGACCAGAAAACAAATACAAGAAAAGATCTTTGATGCCGATCCTGGTTGGTTAGGGCCAAAGTACCTTAAAGACTTTCATTCCGAGACAGATTGGGATGACCGTTATCAGCAAATAAAGCAAGCCCGTAATGGCGGTTCTATGACACCTGAAATAATGCTGCAATTGAGAAGAGCAGCTCGTGAAGGTAAAGTGATATTCAATGAATGCTGTCAAGTTGACGATGCGCAATGGCAAGATAATACCTGGCGGGTTCATTGCCCAAATGGCTGTAAACAACATCAGTTCAATCGTATTTGGTTAGCTACTGGAACAAAATTCAATGTTCAAGAGCATCCCTTATTGCAAGATGTATTGGATACTTATCCCACAGAAATAGTTAACGGCTTACCCGTATTAGATGAATATTTACGTTTGCCCAAATCCAACTTTTTTATCATGGGTGGTTTGGCTGCTTTACGAGTTGGTCCTGTAGCAATAAACATTGGTGGTGGGAAAATGGCTTGCCAACGTATCGTGCCAGCAATTGTTAAATCTAGTTTGGCGATCGGGTAATTTTACACGACTTGGCAATTTATTTATTGGCAATTTATTTACTAGTGAAGACTGGGGTTAGGGGATAGGGAGTAGGTTTTAGGGTAGTCCATGATCTAAATATCATAAAAATAAGATTAGATAAGTAATTAGAAGTCATTTTCAATCTAATTAAAGCTCACAAAGCCAGATTTACCTCTCGTTCAATATTTCCCTAACCCCCAACATCTAAAACCCAACCCCTTTCCCTTACTATACTACCAGCGGCTAAATACTGGACTTTTGTGAGAGACTATAAGGTATTGTAAAACCGCAATATTAAACTAAAATAGAGTGTCGAAAATATGATTCAGATTGAGTTCAGCGAAGAAGAGATTAAACAGCTCAATTATG
>JBCCYD010000607.1:0-3324 GCA_039190385.1 Cyanobacteria bacterium P01_F01_bin.143
AAAAAAATAAATCGACATCCCTTTGCTAGTGTCTTAGAATCACACAAAAATCTTGCTAGAAATTTAGGAAATACAGTTTATTTTCAAGGCTGCTTATTAGTTGATAATGCTGAAAATAATCAGAATATCGAAGGTCAATTTATTGAAGAAAATATAAGTAATAATCAGGGATGGGTATTACATTTTTTCTATTCCTGTAAAGCTTTTAATTTTTACTTTTCCAAGTCTTATGCGCAATCTTTAGACAATAGCAAATATGCCGAAAAATATTTGACAATTGTCGGTGGATTGTTGGCCTATAGTGCACAAAATAATTTTTACTATTCCCTCTCTGCTCTTGCTCTTTATGATCATTCCAAACCAGAGCAAAGGTCAGAATTATTAAAACAAGTAGAAAAAAATCAAATCAAGATGAAAAATTGGGCAGAGCATTGTCCAGAAAACTTTCAAAATAAATACGATTTAGTAGCAGCAGAACAAGCCAGAGTATTAGAACAAAATTGGCAAGCACTAGAACTCTATGAAAAAGCGATTCAAGGGGCAAAAAAATCTGAATTTGTCCATGAAGAAGCCTTAGCTTACGAACGAGCCGCAGAATTTTATCTCGCTCTTGGTCAAGAAGAATTTGCTCAGCTTTATCTGAAAAATGCCCATCATTGTTATACTCGCTGGGGTGCAACCGCTAAAATTCAAGCTTTAGAGGAAGAATATCCCCAGTTGCTCTTGGACAGGAGCGATCGCCAAAAAGTAATCAGCATTCAAACAACTGAATCTACTGGTAGGGCTAATTCCCAAGCACTCGATCTATTGACAATTACCAAAGCCTCTCAGGTATTAACTAGTGAAATCAAACTAGACAAACTGCTAGCAAAGTTAATGAAAACGGTGATTGAAAATGGAGGTGCTCAAAGAGGTTGGCTGCTTCTAGAAAAAAATAATCAATGGTTTATTGAAGCTGAGGGGAAAGTCGATACTGAGGATATTACCATATTGCGATCGCTCGCCCTTGATTCAAGCGATCGCGATTTACCACGCCTCCCTGTTGCCATAATCAACTATGTTGCTCGTACCCAAGAAAATATTGTTTTAAACAATGCTGTCACCGAAGGACAATTTACTCTCGATCCTTATATCATTGCCACACAACCAAAATCTGTTCTCTGCACTCCTCTAATTAATCAAGGTAAACTGAGCGCTATTGTCTATCTAGAAAACAATCTCACCACGGGAGCATTCACTTCAGAGCGGATTGAAGTTTTAAAAATCCTTTCTTCCCAAGCTGCGATCTCGATTGAAAATGCCCGCCTCTACGAGCAGCTAGAAGATTATAGTCGCAACCTAGAACAAAAAGTCACAGAACGCACTCAAGAACTCTCCCAAACCCTGGATGTCCTCAAAGCTACCCAAGCCGAACTACTCTTTGAAAATGATCTACTCAGAAACGCCGAATCAACTTCTAGCTTTGATTATCAAGTGGGGGGGAGTTTACCAATGGATGCTCCTACTTATGTAGTCCGTGCGGCAGATCGCTACCTCTACAAAGCTTTAAAGCAGGGAGAGTTTTGCTATATCCTCAATTCTCGACAAATGGGCAAATCTAGCCTGATGGTACGCATGGTGCACCATCTACAACATGAAGGAGTTTGTTGTGCACCAATTGATCTGACTCGCATTGGTAGTGAAAATGTGACCCCTGAGCAATGGTACAAGGGATTTGCTTTCGAGCTGGGACGACGTTTCGGTTTGCGACGCAAAGTCAATCTCAAAACTTGGTGGCAAGAGCGATCTGATATTTCTCTAGTACAAAGATTGGGAGAATTTATCGAAGAAGTTCTTTTGGTGAAAGCTGGGGTAGAGGATGATCTTCCGCCAAAACAACTTGTCGTTTTTATTGATGAGATCGATAGTGTTTTAGGTTTAAATTTCTCTGTTAAAGACTTTTTCTCTCTGATTCGCTTTTGCTATAACCAGCGCAGTCTTAATCCAGAGTATCGACGTTTGACCTTTGCTTTCTTTGGTGTTGCTACTCCTTCAAATTTAATTACTGACATCCAAACAACCCCCTTTAATATCGGTCAGCCGATTCAACTCGAAGGTTTTAAAGAGCATGAAGCTCAACCTTTACTTTATGGATTAAGCGAGAAAGTTAGCAATCCTCAAACCATTCTCAAAGAAGTTTTAGCCTGGACGGGAGGTCAGCCTTTTTTAACCCAAAAGCTCTGTAAAATGATCCGTGCTGCTGATTCTGAGATTCCTACCAATCAAGAAGCTGAATGGATCGAGAACTTAGTTCAAACTTCGATTATTAATAATTGGGAGTCCCAGGATGAGCCAGAACATTTAAAAACTATCCGCGATCGCATTCTCCGAAGTGAACATCGCTCTGACCAACTTTTAGAACTCTATCGTCAAATTTGGCACCAAGGTAAAATTGCTGCGGTGGATACCCCAGTCGAAAGTGAATTACTTCTGTCAGGACTAGTCGTTAAGCAACAGGGAACCCTCAGAGTCCATAACCCCATTTATCAATCAATCTTTAACCATAGTTGGATTGATTCGGTAATTGTATGACAAAGTTAAAAAGAGAGTAAATTTATCCTTGACCCCAAAGGAGATCGCGGGATTAGATAAACTTTCTCAAGAACTTAATATGTAAAGTTATTGAACTACAAATCTTTGCATTTCAATATCGCTTAAAAGTTGAGACCAATAAAGATCTTGTCCAGATTTTGATAATTCAAAAGCACTATTTAAAGAATCATACCAAATTTGAGAATTGGTAAAGAATAGCACTGATTCTTCCGGAGTCATAGAAGGAATATTCCCTTCAACCCTAGTGATAGTTGCACTAATTTGGGGATCTTCTGGTTGTAAAGTGGTATTGCATTGAATCCGTAAAAACCAATCGTAGCTTTGACCAACCTCTAATGGAGGTGCATCTTCATTAAGGGTCATTTTGATAACTCCACCAGCTGCGGGAATCATTAGTTGTTGAGAGTAATAATAATCTTCGGTTTCATCTTTAACAACCAAGATTGCAGATTTTTCTCCATTCATCGGAGAGACATAAACAAAAAAACTAGGATGCTGTTGCATAGTTAAACTTTGATCACTTTCTGGAACTAAAGCAGTAATTTCATTGTTCTCTTTCTGGTTTCGGTCACAGGTATTTCCCCTAGTTGATCCTCCAATTGTGAATTTAGGTTTATTTTGCTTAGGTGGCTTAAAAGTTGACCTAAAATTAGTGTTCTTTTGAGATGAATTTTGCGATATTTGATCAGAGATTTGCTCTGGAATTGCTTTGACAGAAGTAGAAACAAAAAT
>JBCCYD010000608.1:0-3319 GCA_039190385.1 Cyanobacteria bacterium P01_F01_bin.143
GAATTCAGAAACGGATGATTCGAATTTAAGCGAAGTTAAAAAGAATAAAAGTTTAATTCTAAATAAGTTTAATTTTAAAAAAATTTTTGTAATCTCACTCATTATTTTTGGATATATTTTCTTTATCGCATCACTACTTTTATTTGCTTCTATTATTTACTTATTCATTATAGATAGCGAAAAACAAGCTGAACTAGTAAGACAATTGTTGCAAACATATTATGAACAAGCAATTGATTTATTCTTGATATACATAGGTGTTTATTCCACTTTGATTATTCTATTTATATCAGCTCTTATTTGCATTATTATCGGGCTTAGGTTAGTAGATTTAGCTCAAAGCGTAGGACGTGGAACTATTCCTGATGGAGATTTAGACATAATCCAACAATTGGAGGGATTGTCTAAGTCTAGAAAAGGAGGTGTTGATTTATATGTTACTCTCACGAGCTTGACAGGTTTACCTGGTTTTTTCACCAAGATTGGAATTTCGGGACTGCCGCTAGCAACAATTTTACTAACAGTGTTTTTTGCTGGATTTGCAATTTTCGATATCGGAGGTTCAGCAGAGAGACTATTTGATTTTGCCAATTTGGCACTTGGGGCGTTTCTAGGCTCTTATGTTCAAAAGAAAGAAAAGGAAATAGAGCAGTTGAATCCCAAAGAGGATCAACCACAAACTGATGAAACAACTTCTTAACGACGATGCCATACTTACAGAAACTATACTTTGTACTGTTTATTTGTATGGATAATCTATACTGCGATCGCCACTTTGTTATAATGCATTTTAATTACAAAAACAGTATTCAACTATGACAGTAACAACTACGAAGGAAACAACAAATTCTATAGTGTTACAAATGTCCCCTGTAGTTTCCCTGAGTGAAGATAGCTTATTTGATTTTTGCCAGCTCAATTCTCATCTTCGCATTGAACGTAGCTCTACAGGAGAATTAATTATTATGTCCCCAGCCGTTTCAGAGACAGGAAATCGCAATGCTAAACTAATGCAGCAATTAGCTAATTGGACAGATCAGGATGGCACAGGAATAGAGTTCGATTCTTCAGCGGGATTTATTTTACCTAATGGTTCAACTAGAAGCCCCGATGCAAGTTGGATAAAGTTAAAAAAATGGAATGCTTTGTCTGATAGCCAAAAAGCTAAATTTGCACCTATTTGTCCAGATTTTGTCGTAGAAATTCGTTCTCCTAGCGATAACTTGAAGTCTTTACAAGATAAAATGAGCGAATATATTGATAATGCTGCATCTTTAGGTTGGTTAATTGATCGCAAAAATCGTCAAGTTTATATTTATTGCCCCAATCAGGATGTGCAATGTTTAGATAATCCTGTGACAGTAAGTGGAGATTCTTTATTGGTTGGTTTTGATTTAGATTTAACTAAAATTTGGTAGGGTAACCGAGTTTTTCAAAAAAAAATTCATTTTCCTAATCTTAAGAGAAGTAAAAAATGTAGTTAGCATCACATTTTGCTGTCCGAGATAAAGCTAAATCTAAATGTAATTAGTTTTTCCTCCTTTCTTAAACCAATGCCCTTTGACCTCTATGATCCCGAAGAATTTTATGACGAGCTATTTGTAGATATCGGTAAGCCACGATCGCATTCGGTCTCTTTGGTCGAACATATGAAAAGTCTGGGGATAGAACAATTAGAACAACAACGCCTCACAGCAGAAATTGCCCTCTTCAAACTAGGAGTCACGTTTAATGTCTATAGCGATAATCGCGGAGTGGAAAAAATCTTTCCTTTCGATATTATTCCCCGCATTATCCCTGCTCAAGAATGGTCAAATCTGGAAATAGGACTCAAACAAAGAATTACCGCGCTCAATCTATTTTTAAATGATGTTTACGGTGAGCAAAAGATAGTTAAAGATGGCATAATTCCCGCAGATATCATTAATACCGCTTCAGGATTTCTTCAACCATGCCTAGGGATTAAACCCCCCGCTGGAATTTGGTGTCATATTACCGGGACAGATTTGGTACGAGATAAAGATGGCGAATGGTATGTGTTAGAAGATAATCTGCGATCGCCCTCGGGAATTTCCTACGTCTTAGAAAATCGGCGTGTGATGAAAAGTACTTTTCCCGAAATCTTTCAAACGATGGCGGTAGCTCCCGTAGATGATTATCCCAGTCAATTATTAGAAACTCTCTTAAATTTAGCTCCATCCCAATTACCCAACCCAACCGTTGTAGTGCTGACTCCGGGTATTTACAACTCAGCTTATTACGAACATTCCTTTTTGGCGCAACAAATGGGTGTAGAGTTAGTCGAAGGTCGAGATTTAGTCGTCGCCGATGGTTACCTACAAATGCGTACAACCAAAGGATTGCGTAGGGTTGACGTGGTTTATCGTCGCATCGATGATAATTTTCTTGATCCTTTAGCATTCAATCCTGATTCCTTATTGGGTGTCCCAGGATTGATGCAAGTTTATCAAGAGGGTAAGGTTGCACTGGCGAATGCTCCAGGGACAGGAGTTGCCGATGATAAGGTGATTTATGCCTATGTTCCCGAGATGATTCGTTATTACTTAGGAGAAGAACCAATTTTGGCAAATGTGCCCACCTATCTTTGTTGGCGGGACAGCGATCGCGAATATGTGTTGAATAATTTGGACAAGCTGGTAGTCAAAGCTGCTAACGAAGCGGGTGGTTATGGCATGCTAATTGGGATTAAATCCACCGCAGCGGAAAGAGAAGAATTTGCCCAGAAAATTATTGCTCAACCTCGCAATTATATTGCCCAACCGACTCTTAGTTTATCGCGAGTACCAACTGTAATCGACGGGAATGTTGAAGGCAGACATGTCGATTTACGTCCTTATATTCTGCATCGTGGTGACGAAATCTATGTTCATCCAGGGGGATTAACTCGTGTTGCGCTGAAAAAGGGTTCTTTGGTTGTTAATTCTTCCCAAGGAGGCGGCAGTAAAGATACATGGGTTTTGAATATTTAGTTGATTTTAATCAAGTAGTATAAGCTCTTAGAGGCAGCTCTTTCAAGGTCTTGTAAATTTCCCCAAATTATAGTTAGTTGAAAAAATGCAGTTGCAAGATGGGGAATAGTCAGAATGATTTTAGGTCAAGTATTTGAGCGTTTTGCCTAGGGCAAACGCATCTTAAAAATTTGAAGTATAGTAGTTCCAACCTACATTTCGCAGGTAGAGGAATAGAGGTAAGGTATTTTATGAAGAGTTTAGAATAATCTACTTTGGATATCCAAGTTAAAAATATAGATCACTTAGGAATAGTAGCAGGAATCGTTGACCAAATTGGATTAGTTGAA
>JBCCYD010000609.1:0-3316 GCA_039190385.1 Cyanobacteria bacterium P01_F01_bin.143
CCAAGTTGAACCCCATTATTAAAGGATGGTGTAACTATTATCGAACTGTTTGTAGTAGTGAGATGTTCTCCAAACTAGACCATTTAGTCTACTTAAGGCTAGAAAAATGGGCTAATAGAAGACATTCCAAGAAGAATAAACACTGGGTAAGACATAAGTATTGGCACAGTTTAGGAAATGATAATTGGATATTTGGAATCTCCAGTGAACAGAACAACTTTCGATTGCTCAAACACACAGAAACCAAAATCATCCGACACACCAAAATCCAGAATACACGAAGCCCTTACGACGGAGATGCTAACTATTGGGCATCAAGAATGGGCAAACACCCAGAAATGAAAACCTCAATAGCAAAACTCCTCAAAAAACAAGGCGGAAAATGTAACTGGTGTAACCTTCACTTTCAACCTGGAGATAAAATCGAATGCGACCATATAGTCCCTCAAAAAGCAGGGGGAAATAGTAAACGAAATAACTTACAGGTATTACACAGACATTGCCATGATGAGAAGACCAAGGATGACTTAGAAACCATACGGAAGTATAAGGCAGAAAAAGAATGGCAGAAAATCTTGAAACAGTTTGCAGCAGCAGACTGGCAATGGGTTGATGACATTCCCACAATCACTGGTCGCGGTACTCATAAAGAGCCTGTCAACGAGAGGAGCGCAGTGAGGTGAAAGTCTCATGCTGCGTTTTGCAGACAAGTCGGGTTGGTAACAATCTGGCTTAGTTTAACTTTTTAGCCGAAAACTTCTCCAATGATTTTGCTTGTTGGGTTTTCGGCGAACCCAAAGGTTTAACCAAACTCAGTCCTACTGAATTGTTTGTCGAACCGATTCGTGCTGATGCTTTAATTCTTCTTCAATCATCAAATATCGTATTACATTTAGAATTCCAAACTAAGCCCAATAAATCAATTCCTTTTCGCATGGCGGATTGACGAGCGAACTTGGCGAGGTTTCCTCGCCTAAAGCACGCGCGAGTTATCGACTTCGAGTTCATCGTCGTTATCCCAATAAAAATATGCGACAAGTGGTAATTTACCTAAAACCCACTGGATCAGAGTTAGTACAAAAAAATGTCTTTAGTATATCTGGAATGCGCTATGAATTTGAGATCATCCGACTTTGGGAACAACCAATAGCAGATTTTTTGCAGTTTCCTGGTTTATTGCCTTTAGCCGTTTTAGGGTGCACCGAAGATAGAATTCAAACTTTACAAACAGTCAGTTTATTAATTGATAAGCTTGAAAATAGGAGAGAACGAAGTAATATCACAGCAGCAACTTCACTTTTAGCAGGATTAGTATTAAAGAAAGAAGTGATTAAGCAAGTTTTACGGGAGAAAATTATGCAAGAGTCAGTAATTTATCAAGACATTAAAGAGCAAGGAATCAAACAAGGTCTACAACAAGGGCAAGTTCTCTTAGTTTTACGCCAATTAAAACGTCGAATTGGTGAAGTTGAATCTGAATATGAAACACAGATTGCCGGATTATCGGTTGAACAGTTAGAAGCTTTAGGAGAAGCTTTATTAGATTTTGCAAATCGCGATGATTTATTGACTTGGCTAGCAAATCATTAATTATCAATTATTGGTGTTACATTGATTTTCCACGGACTCGATCGCGCTTAATCGTTCTTCAGTCACGACATCCATGACAAAAAGTTTAAGAATTCAATTCTGATTATTAAGGAATCCCTATAGTTGAACTAACAATGTGTTCAGCGACAGCGAATCCTGATAATACTGCTCCTTCTATATTCCTTTGAGATGAAAACGCATCTCCTGCAAAAAATAAATTACCTGGTTCTTTAATTTCAACATAGGAGGCTCCATAAGAAATAATAGGTTGACTAAATTTCCAACCATGTACTTGATAGTGAGCTACTTCGGAGCCTAACCAATTTTGCACTGCATCGATTAATTTTTTACCCGCTAAATCCCGATCAATTTCCCAATTTTCTAAGCTAAATTCAGGACTACCATGAATTGTCACCGCATAAGCTTCTGGTGAAATACCTTTTTTATAGTTGGAGCAAATCCAAGACACAGGATGGCCATCTAACCATAAACCCCCTGTTTCTCTAATCTTGCTAGGTTTTTTTAGTATCGCGAGAACAGCTATACAGCGATGATAGGTCAATTTTTCTAAGCTAGCTCTTGTTTGCACGGGAATTTTAATATCAGAATTATCTAATAAATCCAAAGATTGAGGAACAGGAGCGGTTATCAGTAAATTTTTTCCTTGAAAAGAATCACCTTGTTGTGAATTGGCGATCCATTGATTATCTAGCCACTTCAATTCAACTATTTTTTGTTGAGTCAAGACATTTAAATCTTTAGCTAAATATTTGGCAATACTACGATTACTAGTAATCCCACGGTAGAAAGCTTTATCACTTTTTTGAAAACTTCCCTCAGCATCAAAAAAGCCATCAGTCCATTTTTCTACTAAACCTACTTGCATCCAATCATCTACTAATTGTTGGAATTTTGGATCTGTCACCTGGAAATGTTGTGCTCCATAGTCGAATATTCCTTGTCCATATTCAGGAACATTAACTCTACGAGTCGCTAAGCGTCCGCCAATCCCACGTCCTTTGTCTAAAACTGTGACTTTTATTCCATGACGTTGTAAAACCTGAGAAGCAATTAAACCAGAAATGCCACCACCAATCACTAAGCAAGAAGAATTATTGGTGTTTGACTCTCTGAGTTGAGTATTGTTATTCATATTAATATTCTTCTAACCACTCCTCTATCTCGCTGAAGGCAAGGCACTTTGCGATCGCATATACTGATATAGTAAGAGAAAAATTTAAGTATTTCTATTTATAATATTAATTTCAATAGACGTTAGCATTATATAGTTTTCCAGGAGTCAAGTTTATGTCTGATGAAGAATTAAAACAACTAATTGCTTCCAACGCTAAAGCCATAGAAGCATTAACAACAAGCATGAGTGAGATGAAGCAGGAATGGCACAAGGATCGGCGAGGAATTTACGATCTTTTATCTCGCTTGGCTCGTTCTCAAGCAGATTTTTATGAAACCCAGTCTGATTTTTATCGTCGTTTTGATGAGGTAGATGAACGTCAGGCAAGAATGTTGGAAATTTTAGATCGATATCTTCCACCAACTTGAGCCAAGTTTTCTTTTTTTCTTTAGTAATATAGAGCTTTCTGCATGTTCAAGCTTTTAAGAAGATTCTACTTGAGCAACTATGCTTTACCCATAAGTCTCTAAAGAAAGATGGGAAGAAGGATGTAGCCGTTTCCAAGTAGAAGCAATATCATGCAATCGTGAC
>JBCCYD010000610.1:0-3296 GCA_039190385.1 Cyanobacteria bacterium P01_F01_bin.143
ATTAGCAATTAGCAATTAGCTATCCATATCGTTACTCTCGGCATGGTTAAATTTCCACAAACAACTGGAAACCAAATTCGTAATAATATGCGCTGAAATCGGGATTAACAAATTACCAGTAATCAACGCTACATAACCCAAAGCAAAACCAACTACTGTTGCCCAGACGACATAGGGCCATTGTCCTGCTCCACTGAGATGAAGAACCCCAAATAAAAGACTAGAAATAATCACGGCGGTGAGATTTAAGCCCAAAGCTGGAAGCATGACGCCGCGAAATAGCAATTCCTCACTTAGACCAGGCAGTAAGCCCAACCAAATTAAATCTGGCCAAAGTAAGGGTCGAATCACCATATTGAGGTAAATATTGGCACTTTCGCGATAAGCTGGCCATAGACGATAAATAATACTACTAGCAACCGTAATTCCTGCTGCTAAACTCAAACCCCAAACTAAAGCATTAGTGTCGAAGACTAGAGGTAACAATTCTACCGAACCAATTTTTTGCCATATTTTGGAGACCCCTAATAGCAAAATTGCGGTGACACCCATTACTATCAGGATTTGAGTGCGATTGAGCGGTTCGATTTCAAAATTGTTAGAATTTCCCACTGATTTTACGATAAACGACGCAGAGATTGGATATTGGGACGTAGAGCATTCATACTAATACCAGCACGACAAGCAGCTAACAGACCCAAAGCTTCTAGATAAGAGTGTACTCCAATAGTCTTCATCCCTAAAGGCTCTGGAGGTACTTCTATTTTGGTAGAATTTTCTGCTACGGTAATAATTGTCGCGGAAGAATTACTCAAACTCATGACAGCACTACCACCACAGGCCGTAGCAGGAATGACCACAGCATCTATTTGATCTGCCCAAATTAAATCAGAGTTATTATTACGATTCGTAACAAATTGAGGAGCGCGGGACAATCCGACGAGGACACAGGGCAAAAAGGTATATCCTAGCTCTTCGGCGGCAGCTCGGGGGCTAACATTGGGATCTGCTGGAATCGGAGATAGAGCAGGGGCATGGGCGGCCGGAATCTGAAATTGACGCACAATAAGATGGGAAATGACAGCTTCTGCTCCAGCAAGGTGATCTACTCCTGTGCCTTGACGATAATTGTCTAGTTCAACTGGGTCCATCTCATCGGGGAAACGGGCAACTACCGCGATCGCATTAGCTCCTGCTTGAGTAATCAGTTTTTCGGCTGCTCTTAAAAGAGATCCACTATTGCCAATGGTTCCCCAACTAGCTCCCGATTCGGCAGTGCGTAGCTCGATCTCTAGGGGCGCATCAGTGATCACATAATCAGTAAGTTCCAAGCCTAAGGTTGCTCTAACCGCATCGGCAGCTTGCAGATGACGGAGGCGTAATTCTGGCTCGATCGCAGCATCTAGTAGCAAACCGACCTTATTTTGTCTGACAGGTTGCAGACCCCATTTACCAGCAGCAAATTTATCTAGACCATAGCCCTCGACATAGTAGGTGTTATTTAGTGACCAATATAATTGCGCTCCATTAAGAACATTGGGATGGGTAATCAGGCGATCGCTCACTTGAGCCATCACCCGCGCCACTGGCAAAGCATCCCCGGCATAACCACCGATCGCGGCACCGATCCCTGTAGGAACAATCAAAACTGTAGTGAAAGGTTTGTTCATATAAAAATTAATTAGAGTAAGATATATTATCTTTTTTTGTGCTAGTACAATTGTTCTCTAACGACTTCAGCGATTGCGCCTGATGAAAATATTTACCTTTGCTAATGAGATGTAGAATAATAGGATTAGTGAAAACTGTACAAAAATATTGCAAAATGGATACACTAATTTCACAACATATTGAAATTACTCCTGGAATTTGTGGAGGAAAGCCTCGTATTGCTGGGCATAGAATCAAAGTTCAAGATATTGTCATTTGGCATGAAAGAATGGGAATGTCTCCAGACGAAATTATTTATCATCATCCTAGTATTACTCTGGCAGATGTTTATGCTGCGCTATCTTATTACCATGATTATCGAGAAGAAATTAGGCAAGATATTAAATCAGGAGAAAATTTTGCCAAACAATTACAAGGTGATCAACCATCTTTAGTTCAAAAAATATTACAGGGTAAAAATGCCCAATAAGATTAAATTCCATCTTGATGAAAATGTTAGCAATGCCATTGCTAATGGTTTACGAAAACGAGGAATCAATGTTACTACATCTCCAGAAGAAGGTTTGATCGGGGCATCTGATGAGCAACAACTAGCTTTTGCTTTAAGAGAAAAAAGAGTTATTTTTACATTTGATGATGATTTTCTTAGTTTAGCTGCTACTGGGATTGAACATTGCGGGATTATTTATACTCCTCAACAAAGACAATCAACAGGAAAAGTTATTAGTGATTTGATAATAGTTTGGGAATGCTTAGAATCTGAATATATGTACAATAACATTGAATTTTTATAGTAAGTTTTCTGAGTTATTAGTCTTGCAATTATGTAATGCGATCGCGCCTGATGGCATCATTAAACTTCAGCAACTTCGGTAACTTTAATTTCTATTCCTTCTATTACAGGTAACGGATCACCATCATGTAATTTTAGAATAAGCCATTCTTCAAGAACTTCTAGTAAATCTTGACGACATTCTTCAACTGTTAGACCATTGCCCCAAACACCGTCAAAACCTTCTATCTCGGCAAACCAAGTCTCATCATCTAGTTTTTTATATTGTGCTTTTTGTAGAACTTTTTCACAATAATTAAGTAATAGCATAAGTCTGTTATGAACTTTACAATCAATAACTGAATATATTATCGCTTATTTATGTTAGTTCAGCGATCGCGCCTGATGGAAATATTTATCGCTGCCCACAATATCTAAAATAATGAAATAAAAGCTCGATCAACGCCAATGTTAAGAAAAATCTTGTTTTGTTAATGTTTAGTTGGAGATAAGATAACTTTAATTGAAGACCTAGTTGGCTATTACTAGAGAACCTTAAATAACTGTTAGACTTTCTTTATGACTAACAATAGAATCATCAAAATCTTTTTAGCTTCCTCTTCTGAATTGAAAGGCGATCGGGAGCAGTTTGAAATATTGATTGGGCGTGAGAACAAAGAATATATCAGAAAGGGAATCTTTTTAGAGTTAGTGATATGGGAAGATTTTCTTGATGCCATGTCAGCAACTCGTCTGCAAGATGAATATAATAAGACGATCGCTGAATGCGATGTATTTGTCAGTCTTTTCTGGACAAAGGTTGGTCAATATACCGAAGAAGAATTTGAGCAGG
>JBCCYD010000611.1:0-3281 GCA_039190385.1 Cyanobacteria bacterium P01_F01_bin.143
AGATAATTCTACCTTTCGATAACTCAATTATTTATTAATTTTTTTCTAATTATTCAATCCTCTCATTATTTCTTACTATTGACTCTTTCTCTAAGTGTCTACTTTGCTATTCTATCTCGCTGATTATCTTGATTGCTTTATATTACATTTTGACGTGCGGAAAGTGGGTTAGAAGCTATTACAACTTCTTGTGTCGAAAATTGGGATCTTGTTGATGACTATGGAGTTGAGCACTATGAAGTTGCTATCGTATTAAATACCGTTTGGTGTGAAACCATTCTCAGCGCTGACATTCCTGAAGCTGACAAAGTAGATTTAGGTGTCAATTTAGAATTTTGGAATAATGAATGGGATGGTTCTTTCGATACCGTGATCGCAGCTTTAAAACAAGGTTGGGATGATCCAGAATTGAAACAAATACTTGCAGGAAATATCAGTGATTATATTGCCGCAGAAGAAGAAGACCCCTATGAAGATGACAATTTAACTTTGATTAGATTGCAAATTCTCGAAAGAGAGAAACGTTTTACTGAATACTTGCATCTTGCTGAAGCGAAAGGACAAGTTACCAAATATCTCATTATGTTGGTACGTTTAGATCGAGTAGCCGAGGCAATGGTAAAATCTCAGTCCCAGATGCAAACTATGGAACAAGCCTTAGCTTTGTCTCAGGCTTTAGTCGAAGAGCAAAATACTCAAAATGAAGCTTTAGAAATTGCCACTAGAGGATTAAATTTACCTGGAAGATGTCAGTATGAACTAGCGACTTGGGCGAGTGAGATTGCCTTGAAACTAGATGATCTGGTTGCTGTTAAGAATGCTAAGATAAAAGCTTTTCAGGCTAAACCTAATTTTGATGATTATAAAGCAATCGAAAAATTAGCAACTGAGGATTGGTCAACTATTCGAGAAGAGTTATTAGCTGAGTTGGCAAATTCTACTAGTTATTGGTATTTAAAGGAAGCTCAGGTAGATATTTATTTGTATGAAAGTATGATTGACGAGGCGATCGCGGTTGTGACGGATACTCGTTCTTATCACGATAGTTTAGTGCAAAAAGTTATGACTGTGGCGATCGCGACTCATCCTGATTGGGTGATTAGCAATGCTTGTCGTCGTGCCGAATCGATTATGAATGAAGGAAAAGCCAAATATTATGAATATGCGATCGCCTGGCTCAAACAGGTAAGAGCTGCTTATCTTGCCTCAGAGAGGAAGCGAGAATGGTCTGAGTATCGAGAGAAGATTGTCTCAGTGCATGGTCGGAAGCGAAAGCTTATGGGTTTGATGCAATCAGTAGTTTAAAATCACTTGATAATTGGGGATACACTAGGATTTGACTTAATCCTCAGTAACTGTGATGAATCTGAAAAAACTAATCCCTCCTCGTGCCTTGTTCTGGCTAATTCCCATTGTGATTGGTCTGCTTTACTTTGTTGCGACGATTCCTGCGATCGCGCAAGAACAAACTCTTCGTACTTTAACTGTCCAGGGGCAAGGCATCGAAACGGTATCAGCAACGATCGCCGAGGTGAATCTGGGAGTTCAGATCCAAGGAGAAACTGCGGCGGAAGTTCAGCAGGAATTAGCCGAAAAAACATCGGAGGTCGTCAAGTTATTACAATCGCGGGATGTCGAACAGTTACAAACTACAGGAGTTTTTTTACAACCGAATTCTCCCTATTCCAATAACAATAGAAAACTGGATGGTTATATCGGCAGCAATACTTTCAGTTTTCAATATTGCATTTCAGAGGTTGGGGCTTTGATCGATGAAGTTGTGGCAGTAGGCGTCAATAGAATTAATAGCATTAGATTTACGGCTAAGGCGGAGGAACTCGCGATCGCGCAACAAGAAGCTCTTCGTAAAGCAACTCTAGATGCTCAGAATCAGGCTAATACGGTATTAAAAACTGTAAATTTTACGGCTCAAGAGATTGTGGGAATTGAAATTAATGGAGCCAATATTTCTAATCCCCAGTTTATTGGTGCTGAGCAATTTTCAACTGCGCAGGTGAATACAACGGTTGTTGGTGGTGAGGAGCAAGTCACAGCTTTTGTTACACTTCAAATTAGATATTAATAAAAAATCTTAGTCATAGTAAATTAATTTGGTTATTTTCGTCTTATGTTAGTTTGCTTTATGTTTTCTCTCAAAGCCATAGTTTCTCTTGGGGGACCAGTCCCCCAAACCCCTTGCTGGGGACGATGTCCTCCCCAGACCCCCGACAACTGTTTGACACTTAAGTCGGAAAAGTTTAGTTATGGCTCTATTCTTTAATTGGTTTCATAGTTCTCGATTTAAAGAGTTGTATTTTGTTAATTCGTGATTTTGATCCAAATTCTGTATTCTGCGATCGCGAATAAATAAGAATCATGATCAGGCTTAAAAATAGTTTTAAATAGTAGTCTGGGTAGAACGAAGTGAAACCCAACGAAACTATTGTCTATGTTGGGTTACGCTACCGCTAACCACAACCTACAACAAATTTACTATTATTTAATCCGTTTGTTTTTCTGTTTCTGTTTCCAGTTGATTTAATTGTTCCAACTCTTTTTTTATTGCCTCATTAAAATTGATTTGCTCTACGGCTTTTTCGCAAAGCTTAATGCATAGTGCTCGTATTTGTGTTTTGGTGATTCCTCCTTTCTGTTCCGCAAATTCAATTAAGCGAAACACTTTTTCCAGACTTTCATCAAGTAATTCTTTTTTTGGATCTCCCAGGAAAGAAATTATGGTGGGAAAATAAACTATAACTAACCCGATAAAAATGCACTTGAATTCCGAAATTTGGGAAATATCAATATAGTCTTTCAGTAGAAGATTAATCCCAGGTGTAAAAATTGTAATCACAGAATGGATAAATAACCCAACAACTACACCTAATGAAGTTCTGAGAGGATTTCCCACAAAAAGAAGATTAAGTGCTTTTAATATGAACTTAGAAAGAATGTGAAATATTTTTATTTTGTTCATTTATTTTCTCCCAGTCTCCTTCAGTTTTGATTAACTGAATGAGTAACGGAAAATCCTGGTATGGGAATTTCTAAGTCTAGGCATATTTCCGCAATGTCTTCTTCATTAAATAAGCTTTTCGATTGACCATCATCAGTGAAGTCAATATCATCAGAATTTCTAAGAGCAAAATTAATAATTTCTCTGGCTTCAGACTCATTACCGCCGTACCAACCTTGACGAATTCTAAAATTAAGCACTACCAAATACAGGAATAATAGCGATATTAGACCAAAAATTATAATTAGAAAATTGGTACTGATAG
>JBCCYD010000612.1:0-3253 GCA_039190385.1 Cyanobacteria bacterium P01_F01_bin.143
AGCTAGTTGACGTTGAGAAATTTCCTCTTGTTCGTAAACATCAATAATCTTTTGTCTTAAATCAAGTGAATATGCTTTCATTCTAAATTAGCTGACTAGGTTTAAATTAAGTGTATCTCATCTATTTGAGAACCGCTATATGGCGTTAACTAAAATTACTGATAGTATCATTACTTGGTGATTTTACTTTACAGTTAGTAAATAATATCTAACCGATTTATCATTTATTTTCTAGTTGTCACTTCCTATTGGTTAATGTGTAATAAATTTTACTTGGCTACTTACTCAGCTTGAACGGATCTAAATGACATATTTGATTAAAAAAAAGAACTTCAAGTCTTTTCCCCTTACACTCCTCTGCTCCTCTGCTCCTCTGCTCCCTTGCAATCTAATAGGAAAGTTAAGTGCGAAATAGCTTAGTAGCGTGAGGACAAAAAATGTTACTTTTAAAATCGAGCCAAAACATAGGAGTAACTAATAGTCGTGGAGTTCCGATATAATGCAAGTGAGATCGAAAAAGAATGGCAACAAGCCTGGGCAAATTATCATATAGATCAAACCCCCGAATCTCAAGATAAGCCTAAGTTTTATGCCCTCTCAATGTTCCCCTATCCCTCGGGAAATCTGCATATGGGACATGTTCGCAACTATGTTATTACCGATGTGATTGCTCGTCTCAAAAGAATGCAAGGCTATCGGGTATTGCATCCTATGGGCTGGGATGCTTTTGGCTTACCCGCAGAAAATGCCGCGATCGAGCGCAATATTCCTCCTGCGAATTGGACCAAGCAAAATATTGACCAAATGCGATCGCAACTTCAGGAATTAGGATTATCTCTCGATTGGTCAAAAGAAGTTGCTACCTGTTTCCCCGATTACTATCGTTGGACACAATGGTTATTCATCCAATTTTTTGAAGCAGGATTAGCCTACCAAAAAGAAGCTTCCGTAAATTGGGATCCCATTGATCAAACTGTACTAGCAAACGAACAAGTAGATAGTGAAGGCTTCTCCTGGCGCAGTGGCGCGAAAGTCGAACGCAAATTACTCAGACAATGGTTTCTCAAAATTACTGATTATGCCGAACAATTATTACAAGATTTAGATCAGCTTGATGGTTGGCCAGAAAGAGTCAAAACTATGCAAGCTAACTGGATTGGCAAATCTGTCGGAGCCTATTTAGAATTTCCCATTGTGGACATGGATGAGAAAATTGCCGTCTTTACCACTCGTCCCGATACAGTTTATGGCGTAACCTATGTCGTTTTAGCTCCAGAACATCCATTAACAACTCAAGTTACAACCCCAGAACAAAAAGCCGCAGTAGAAGCTTTTGTTAAAGAGGTAGCCAGCGAAAGCGAAATCGATCGCACTGCTGAAGATAAACCTAAACGTGGTATTCTCACTGGAGGCAAAGCGATTAATCCCTTTAATGGCGAAGAGATTCCCATTTTAATTGCCGATTATGTTCTTTATGAATATGGTACAGGTGCAGTTATGGGAGTCCCTGCTCATGATGTTCGTGATTTCAAATTTGCAGGGGAAAATAATTTACCGATTAAAACGGTGATCATTCCTGAAAATATTGATCCAAAAGATATTCAAGAACTAACCGAAGCTTATACTGCGACCGGTGTGATGGTTAATTCTGGTGAATTTGATGGCATTACTTCCGTAACAGGCAAGAACAAAATTATTGAATATGCCCAAGAAAAAGGCTATGGCAAAGCTAGAATTCAATACCGTTTAAGAGATTGGCTAATTTCTCGCCAAAGATATTGGGGTTGTCCAATTCCGATCATTCATTGTCCTAGTTGTGGTGCTGTACCCGTCCCTGATCAGGATTTGCCGGTTAAACTTCCTGAGCAAGTTGAATTTAGTGGTAAAGGTGCTTCTCCTCTAGCAAAACTGGAAGACTGGGTTAATGTAAAATGTCCTAGTTGTGATGAACCTGCCAAAAGAGAAACTGATACGATGGATACTTTTATCGATTCATCTTGGTACTTTCTTCGTTATACCGATGCGAATAATACAGAGCAAGTGTTTGCCCCAGACAAAGTTAATGATTGGATGGCGGTAGATCAATATGTTGGGGGAATTGAACATGCGATCTTGCATTTACTTTATTCTCGCTTTTTTACTAAAGTATTACGCGATCGCGGATTACTCAACTTCGACGAACCATTCAAACGTTTGTTAACTCAAGGAATGGTTCAGGGTTTAACTTACCAAAATCCTCAGACGAAAAAATATATTCCTGTTAGCGATATTGATCCTGATGATCCCAAAGATCCGGTCACAGGAGAAGCATTAGATGTTTTCATGGTCAAAATGTCTAAATCTAAATACAACGGAGTTGACCCCAAACAAGTACTAGAAAAATATGGTGCTGATACGGCACGGATGTTTATTCTATTTAAAGCGCCACCAGAAAAAGATTTGGAATGGGATGATGCCGATGTCGAAGGCCAATTCCGTTTTCTCAATCGCGTTTGGACACAAGTCACGGAATTTGCAACTACTGAATCGACGACAGATCAGGGCGAAAAACTTAGTAAAGAAGAAAAAGAACTACGTCGGGCAGTTCATACTGCGATTAAAGAAATCTCTGAAGATTTAGTAGGAGATTATCAATTTAATACGGCAGTTTCGGAATTAATGAAACTTTCTAATGCTCTCAAAGATAGTAAATCAGTCAAGTCTCCTGTATACAAAGAAGGAGTTGAAACGTTAGTTCTCTTGCTTGCTCCTTTTGCTCCCCATATTGCCGAAGAGTTATGGCAGCAATTAGGTCATAAAAATTCTGTACATCGACATAGTTTTCCTGAAGTAGACCCAGCCGCTTTAGTGGTAGATGAAATTACTCTGGTAATTCAGATTATGGGTAAAACTCGGGGAAAAATCCAAGTTCCTGCGGGTGCAGATAAAGCGACGTTAGAAAAACTGGCCCAAGAATCAGAAGTTGCACAACGTTATTTGGAAGGTAAAGAAATTAGAAAAGTAATTGTTGTTCCGAATAAATTAGTTAACTTTGTCATTTCAAAATAGTTTTGATAGCAATCCTAATTATTTCATCTTTTCTTATTCTTTAGGATTGCTATCTATTAGGACTGAAAGAATCATTGGATAACATAATTATTATTAATTGACAATGATTTTGGTGAGTTTACACTGAAGTTTGCTTACCATATCTTTATTAAATTGTATACTTTGTATAATATTTATAATTACTTGATATTAATCGCTTCAAACT
>JBCCYD010000613.1:0-3252 GCA_039190385.1 Cyanobacteria bacterium P01_F01_bin.143
CGCCAAATTATCAAGACAAGTATCAAACATATTCTTGCCAATACATTCAAAAACCAGATTAATGCCCTGGGGATATTCTTGCTGGAGTACTTGAGCGACATTTTCTACCCGATAATTAATTACGCGATCGCAACCCAGCTCCTTCAGTAATTGATATTTGGCCTCCGAACCACAGGTTCCAATCACCTGATTGCCTGCTAATTTTGCCAATTGCACCGCAATATGACCTGTCCCGCCTCCAGCTGCGGTAACCATCACAACCTCTTGACTAGTCATTGCTCCTACTTGCTCTAATGCCACTAAAGCTGATACACCAGTAGGCATTAAAGTCAGAACTTCTGGTGTGGCTTCTGGCACAGGAAAAGCTAACTCTGCCTCAATAACTTGATATTCGCGATAGCCGCCACCGCGTTGGGTCGTAACCACCGCATCACCCACTGCAAAATTTGTTACGCGATCGCCTACTGCCACCACTTCTCCTACTGCTTCTACGCCCAGATCAATTGGGGGAGTTTCTGCAAAATAAGGAATCTTACCTTTGCACAATAGGGTATCGAACCCCGCATTCACTCCAGCAAATTTATTACGAATTAAAATTTGCTTACTTGTCGGTTCCGGAATTTTATCCTTTATTATTTCTATAGCCGAGCTAAAATCTGGGCTGAATTTTTTGGCAATTAATTTTCTATAATCCGAACTCATAAATCATGACCAATCGTGAAGTTATTATCCCCCAAGGGATGGAAATCCTCTATGAAAAATATCGTTATTGTCCTGGGATTCAAGTAGGCAATACCTTATATATCTCAGGACAAGTAGGACGGGATGAGAATTTGCAGATAGTCAAAGAGACAGAAGCCCAGTTTGTTCAGGCTTTTGAGAATGTAAAAAAGGTTCTCGTAGCAGCAGGCGCTAGTTTTGATGATGTGGTCGAGATGATTACCTATCATGTCACAGGGGCAAATATTGTGAGTGGGGGCAAACATTCTGCTTCAGAACCACAACATTTGACGATTCCCCATTTGCCATTGTTTATCGACGTAAAAGATCGCTATTTTACAAACAAATTTCCCACTTGGACTGGTGTTGGGGTAACAGGTTTATCGACAGCAGGATTAATTGTCGAGATTAAATGCACAGCAGTACTTGAAGACTAGAAATAACTGGATTTAGTTCTACTTTTCGAATCGCCAAAATGCGATCGCAGCACCCACTACACCTAATTGCAAAGCCAAATTAGGTAAATTTTGCGAAACGTTAGTTCCGGCGGCAATTTGTGATAAAAAGATAAACGCACCAATCAAACCCGAGGCTCCACAAACGAAATAGATAACTTTTCGCAGACCTTTATAGGGAGCTTTCGCTTCAGCTCTGAGGCGAGCATATTTTTCGGGCGGGATCTGGGAATTTTCGGATGATGGCTCTAATTTGTCAGGAGAATTGGTCATAAATAATATTTTTGTTTGCTTTAGGGTATAAATACTGATATCTATAGACATTATGATAACTATATTGTCAAAAGAGGTGTCTAAACTTTGAATGATCAGCGAATCGATTCTGGGATGGCAACCCAAACCCGCAATCTGCTCAAAGGAGTCAACGTTTATCTAATTGGGATGATGGGTTCGGGAAAAAGTACGATTGGGAGAATATTAGCCCATAAGTTAAATTATCGATTTTTTGATACCGATGTTTTAATCGAAAAAGTCGCTAAAAAGACGATTCCCGAAATCTTTGCCACCGAAGGAGAAACTTATTTTCGAGATTTAGAAACCCGGACATTACAAGAAGTATCCTCCTACAACCATAGCGCGATCGCTACAGGCGGCGGCATCATTCAAAAAACGGGAAATTGGGGTTTTCTGCGCCAAGGGCTCATCGTCTGGCTCGATGCCGATCTTGATGTCTTAGTAGAAAGGGTATCAAATGATACTAATCGACCTCTGGCAGGGGAACTACAATCACTTTTGGAAAAACGCCTGCCGCTCTATGCTCAAGCTGATTTAAAGGTCACAAGCGATCGCGTTAAAACTCCCAAACAAGTCGTGACGGAAATTATCAATAAAATTCCTGAGAAAATTTTGTCCCCAAATAATCCATAATCAATAACTAAAGATTAATGACCAACGAACAAGAATATTTTAAAGAAGAAGAAGCCACTCGCGTTCGAGTTCTCAGCGAAGCTCTACCCTATATTCAGAAATTTGCCAATCGCACCATCGTCATTAAATATGGTGGTGCCGCGATGAAAGATGGCAGACTGAAAGCAGGAGTAATCCGAGATATTGTCTTTCTCTCTTGTGTTGGAGTGCGCCCCATTGTCGTTCATGGTGGGGGCCCGGAAATCAATATTTGGTTAAATAAATTAGGAATTGAACCTAAATTCAAAGATGGTTTGCGAGTAACCAATGCCGACACCATGGATGTTGTGGAAATGGTTTTAGCCGGAAGAGTCAACAAAGAATTGGTCTCTTTGATCAATCAAGCTGGGGCTTCTGCTGTTGGCCTTTGCGGTAAAGATGGTAGTCTAATTCAAGCTCGACCCATAGAGCAAGAAGGGATTGGGTTTGTGGGGGAAGTAACCAATGTCAATCCTGACTTGATTCGTTCTTTGGTCAATAATGGTTATGTTCCCGTGATTTCTAGTGTAGCCGCCGATGAAAATGGACAGGCTTATAACATTAATGCGGATACCGTAGCAGGAGAAATTGCTGCTGCTTTAAATGCCGAAAAGTTAATTTTATTGACTGATACTCCTGGTATTTTGGAAGATTACCATGATCCTTCTACTTTATTGACGAAATTGGATATTACAAAATCGCGAAAACTGATCGAAGATGGGATTGTAGGCGGAGGAATGATTCCCAAGGTAAATTGTTGCGTGCGATCGCTGGCCCAAGGGGTCGGTGCTGCACATATTCTAGATGGTCGTATTCCCCATGCCCTACTCTTGGAAATCCTTACCGATGAAGGCATTGGCTCAATGATTGTCGCCTCTGAATACCTTTAATCAGTTATCAGTTATCAGTTATCAGTTATCAGTTATCAGTTACGGATTTTCAATTTTCAATTTTCAATTTTCCATTCCCTTAATATCTAATTACTCGAACATTGCTAGGAGAGTCGCGGTAGATTCGTGGGCTAATATTGACTCGTTCACCTGAATAGTATCTTCTCCTTCTTCGTCTTCTGCCCACATGTCGAGATCTGCCGTGGCAATCATAACGGCTACTGCGACGGCGGCGACGACGA
>JBCCYD010000614.1:0-3240 GCA_039190385.1 Cyanobacteria bacterium P01_F01_bin.143
AGTATATTTTCATATTTTTTTTATTAATTTAATCCATTGCTCGCCAACAAGCTTCAGTGGTAATACTGATTATTCTTGATTTTTTATTTAAACTATAGAATTCAACTAGAGATTATCCTTAGGTATAAGTTATAAATTTGATCGATAACTTATAGATAATTAATTGTTAACTTCGAGGAAACTTATCTTGGGAAGCAATGGATCTTCAACCAATCCGATTCCTTGATAACTCCAGCGCTTCAATAATACTTTTAGTTGAGTTGCCGAGAGTGATTCTACGCTAAGGCGATCGCGAAACTCGGAAGCATGACTATTGATATAGGACAAAGCTTCATAATCTAATTTAAACACCAATAAATAACTAACTTCTGTTTGCTCTGGTTCTTTGGTAATGTTTGCTACCAAATACTTACCATCTTTCAAAGAACGAATGACATAATGATTTTGGGACAACATGGGAATTAATAAATTGTGAGCTATGAAACATCAACCCATAATAGTTCGTCTAGAAGAAGTATCGAAAATTTATGGTAGTGGCAATACTACGGTGCATGCCTTAGATAAAGTAAACCTAATAGTCAATCAAGGTGAATATTGTTCTATCATGGGAGCCTCTGGCTCGGGAAAATCTACAGTCATGAATATTATTGGTTGTTTAGATCGTCCGACAAATGGGAACTATTATTTAGATGGCCAAGATGTTTCTCAACTAGAGGATGATGAGCTGGCAATGATTCGCAATCGTAAAATTGGCTTTGTTTTCCAACAATTTCATTTGTTACCTCAGATGACTGCGGTGGAAAATGTCATGTTACCGATGATTTATGCTGATATTCCCCAAGTTGAAAGACGCGATCGCGCCGAGGAAGCCCTAATTAAACTAGGATTAGGAGATCGCATAAACAACAAACCCAATCAACTTTCTGGTGGACAACAACAAAGAGTCGCTATCTCACGAGCGATCGTCAATAAACCCCTACTCTTACTGGCCGACGAACCTACCGGAGCGTTGGATTCGGGCACAACCCAAGAAGTGTTAGCAATTTTCCAAGAGCTACATAACAGCGGGATCACTGTCATCATGGTCACTCACGAACCAGAGGTTGCTCGCCAAACCCCCAGAATTATCTGGTTCAGGGACGGTCAAGTAATCTATCCCAACCTGACTCCTCAAGAGATGCTCGCCACAGTAACCAACGAAGCTATTCATAAATAATAAGTAATGAATCCTAAAAAAATATAATTAATTATTAAGTAGTACACAGTTCTCATAGAATGATATTATGCTGGATTAAGAAATCTGTATTTTTGTATACTAATATTTAGTAAATACCAGTAGACAAAAGATCCTTTGTAAATGAGGGGCAATCGGTAGACTTGTGAGTCCATATCAAATGGTAAATTCAAATCAAAACTTGGAAGACGAACCGTCAGTCGGTTACAGTCAGCAGGCGATCGCACAATATTACCGTTATCGACCTTGGTTAGTTATCTGGCGTGCAGTAAAAATCATTTATTTTTTTGGTAGTTTCTTAATACTTCTGCAATGGGATCGTTGGACAAAGCAACCAGTAGCGACATCACAACGTAGAGCTAAGCAACTGCGAAAGATCCTAACTAATCTGGGCCCCACATTCATTAAAGTAGGACAGGCTTTATCTACTAGACCCGATCTGATTCATCGCAATTTCCTGGATGAGCTGATTAAACTCCAAGATGATTTACCCTCATTTGATAATCGCATTGCCTACAACATAATTGAAAATCAACTAGGTTGCACGATAGATCAGGTTTATCGCGAATTATCGTCCAATCCCATAGCTGCAGCTAGTTTAGGTCAAGTATATCGAGGATTCCTCCATTCTGGGGAAGAAGTTGCGGTTAAAGTACAACGTCCCCATCTACGACCGATTCTTTCTTTAGACTTATACCTGATGCGTTTAGGCGCTGCTTGGTTAGGGCCTTTTTTGCCTCTGAACTTGGGACATGATCTAACCTTAATCGTCGATGAATTTGGCACCAAGTTATTTGAAGAAATCGACTATGAGAACGAAGCTAGAAACGCTGACAAATTTGCCGAGAACTTTAAAAATGATCCCGAAGTCAAAGTTCCCCATATTTATCACGAATATAGTCGCGGCTCGGTCTTGACTCTCGAATGGATTAATGGTTTCAAGCTAACGGATCTCGATGCGGTAAGAGCAGCAGGATTGGATCCCGATGAGTTGATTCGCATTGGTGTGACTTCTGGTTTGCGTCAATTGCTAGAACATGGCTTTTTCCATGCTGATCCCCATCCCGGAAATCTCTTTGCGACTCCCGATGGTCGCATGGCCTATATTGATTTTGGCATGATGGATCAACTAGAAGAGAATACCAAGGAAACATTGGCTAGTGCGGTTGTACAGTTAATTAATCGTGATTACAAGGCTTTAGCTAAAGATTTTGTTAATTTGGGCTTTCTGACTCCTGATATCGATATCACGCCGATTATTCCAGCATTGGAGAAAGTATTGGGCGAAGCGATCGGCGAGAGTGTTGCAGACTTCAACTTTAAAACTATCACCGATGAGTTTTCGGAGTTGATGTATGATTATCCGTTCCGTGTTCCTGCTAAGTTTGCCCTGATCATTCGTTCTTTGATTACCCAAGAAGGTTTGGCTTTAAGTCTTAATCCCAAGTTTAAAATTGTTGAGGTTTCCTATCCTTATGTTTCGCGTCGTTTATTGACTGGCGAGTCTCCCCAATTACGAAAACGTTTGTTGGAAGTTTTGATTCAGAATGATAAGTTCCAATGGCAAAGATTAGAGAATATGATTTCGATCGCTCGTTCGGATCAGGCTTTTGATCTTTTACCGACGGCTCAGTTGGGTTTGCAATATTTGATCTCCGATGAAGGTCAATATTTGCGGAATCAGCTTTTGCGAGCGTTAACGGAAGATGAGCGTTTGCATACTGAGGAGGTGCAACGACTTTGGCGTTTGGTTCAGGAAGATTTACAGCCCCAAAAGATTTTTGGCTTAGCTGTTAATGTTTTTCGGGAGTTTTCCTCTGAAGGTGTTGCAGCGCTACTTCCAACTGCGGTAAGCTCGAAGTAAGGCTATTTCAATACTGTTTGGATAAGACTTGTTTTTATTTCTCTATAAGATTCAATTTTTTTCCACAATTATCTGCTGCAATCCATAACTTCTCTTGGGGGGCTAGCCCCCCAAAACCCCCACTGGGGCGCTACGCCCGCCC
>JBCCYD010000615.1:0-3224 GCA_039190385.1 Cyanobacteria bacterium P01_F01_bin.143
AATTAATGAGATTGAAGAAATCTTAGTAAAACGCTGTACTACTCTGATGACAATGAATGAAGAAATCAAGAATTTAACTAACTACCATTGGTTAGCCCATAACTAATTTCATAAGAGTTATATCTAAATCGGATTTAGTATCAGTATTACTTCTGTGCCGATCGCCAGAAAATAATCGAATCATTCAAAGGTTCAATCTTCGTTCCCGGATAATAAAAAGCCAAAATCTTATTCGGAGACCAGCCCAACCTTGCCAAATTGTAAGAGCCAAATTGACTTAAACCGACTCCGTGACCAAATCCTCCACCAATAAAAGCATAAGAATCTAATTCATTGGCACTATTATAAATAGGCTCCAGATAGAACAAAGTACTGATAGGCGGGCCAAAGGCACTGCGAACTTCGTTTTTAAATAATTTGATATTGCCTAAATCTGTGGCGACTAAGAGAGTGAGAATTCTACCCGATCGCGATCGCTCGATAACTTCTAAATTAGTAATCGTCGTAAAATCCACCAAAGGATGATTCGTTTTAGTTAAATAACGGCGAAAATCATCATTTAAATCGTTAAGTTTACTTTTCCTATTCCAACGAAAACGACTAGTTCCTGTTTCATTAAAACCCTTAGTTAAACTCAAAAAGCGACGTAATAAAGATTCATCAGATAAAGGATAGCGATCAAGATCCCAAAGAGGAGAGGGCGCATCTATAACGGGAGTTAGATAAGGACGTTCTTCTCCTTCCCAAACATCGCTAAAAGAAGCACCAACACCGCCTGTTGTCGAAGAATAGAGCGCATCCACCAATTCATTTTCGTAGGTTAAAACTAATCCCTTGGTATTCGCGATCGCTTGATCAGTTCTCTTGGTTGCCCCAGTTAATCCTTTATAAACCTGACAATGAACCGTGGCACAGAGTTCATAATCATCGGCAACAAAACGACGGAGATTACGCAAGGCATAGGTTCGAGCGATAATTGTTTGAGATGCGATCGCGTTTTGGGGAGCATTAGCCCCAATTTCATAGGGAACAACTCCCCGTAGATAGGTTTCAAGGGGAACATGATTTACTAACGTAAAATTCCCATAGGCATTAGGTTGCAGTTCGAGACTTCCACCATATATGCGAGTTGTTTGGGATTTATTACTAGTAGCCTGAACTCGAACCCGACTTTTTTGCGTATCAATTTCTATTTCATTGTCATAATATTCTTGGCCATCAATATTAATTGTGACCTGGGGAATTGTAGAAAGTAATTCACTTTCCAGATACGGCGCGTTGTAATTATTATCTTTGAGACTTTGTAATAATAAACGACGAATTACGGGAGTATCGTAAACATCTCTTTTTGCCCAAACTTGCCATCTTCCAGGCTGGACAATTTCTACTTCCAGGCCCACATCACGCCAAAAATTAGCATTATTTTCTGCGGTCTCGAAAGTTGAATAATTACCTAGAATAACTCTTTCGGAAACTATAGGTTCTGCTAGAGGTTTGTCGATAGTTTGTAGAATAATTTTTTTACTTTTGATTATTTCGGGTTCAAGTTCTGTCGTATTCTCTAAACTTTGATTTTTCTCAAGAGAGCTAATAGTCAGCCAATCTCCTGTGGTACTTGTAATTTCAATCCGTTCAACAATTTCATCCTTTTCATCAATCAGCTCATCACCAAATCTCTGAACAATGCCAACTTTTAGCTCAGGCTCAAGAGCAACAGCTTTCTGAGAACTCAAAGCTCCTAAGCAAATACTAAAAACTAAAATTCCTAATTGACGATATTTCATATTACTGACTGACTACGTCCTCGAAGGGGGATAACTAATGTACGAGCGAAGGGCCCTTCGCCTCTACTGATAACTGTTAAATGGTTAATGTTTAATGGTCAATGTTCAATGTCTTAGATTCCATATAACAGGATAATCAATGCAGGAGTAACAATTGACATTAAAATACTGAGGGGAGTTCCCAAACGCACAAAATCGATAAACTTATATCCTCCAGGGCCATAAACCATAGTATTAGTTTGATAACCAATAGGAGTCATGAAACTATTAGAAGCTCCAAAAGTTACAGCAAACATGATAGAAAACGGATTAAAATTCAAAGCCTCGGAAATCTGAAGACCCAAAGGAATCATCAATAAAACTGCGGCATTATTCGAGAGAATTGCGGTTAGTAAGGAAGTCACGATATAGAAAAAAGTCAAAATCCAATAGCCAGAAAGATTAGTCCCAATAACTAATAACTGATCGGCGATTAAGGCTGTTGCCCCTGACTTTTCCATTGCGATGCCCAGAGGAATTAAGCCAGCTAGTAAAAAGATGACATCCCAACGCACAGCACCATAAATTTCCCCAGGTTTGAGGATTCCCATGAGAACCATGAAAATGACTCCAGTTAAAGCGCTGACCATGATGGGGATAAGATTGAAAGCGGATACTAAGATGACACCGACACAAATCGCGATCGCGACAATGGCTTTATCTTCCCGTAAATTCTCAGCATCTTTTTGTTCTAAAACTAGTAATTCTCTAGTGGTTTGTAATCCCAAAAAACTTTGTTTGGGGCCTTGAACTAATAACAAATCGCCAAAACGCAAGGGGACTCGGCCTAAGCGATCGCGGATTAATTCCTGCCCCCGACGAATTGCCAATACCGTGGCATTGTATCGTTGACGAAAACGTAAATCTTTGAGGGTAGAACCAATCAGACGTGAGTTCGATAGGATCAGAACTTCGCCCACTTTATCTTGTTCGGTATTTAGTTCTTCTTCCAAAGATTGCTGCCTAAATTGGACATCGGCAAAGATTTCAATTTCTTTTTCTTCTCTGATTTGGAGTACGACTTCCCGACTACCTCTAACGATGAGGATATCCCCTGCACTAATTTGCTTATCCGCGATCGGTGGAGGGAAATGCATCCCATCGTGAATTAATTCTAGAACATCAATATCAAATTTACGCTGCAGCTCACTGGTTCGTAATGTTCTGCCGATTAAACTTGAGGTTTCTGAAACCACTACTTCAGTAACATAGTCATTTAACTCATAAGTTTGACTAAGAGAATCATTTTTGGCTTTTTTCCTATTAGGTAAAAGTTTGGGCGAGAAAAACCCCAAGTAAACTAGTCCTATAACTAGAATTATGGCACCCAAACTGGTAAATTGGAAGACGCTGAACTCGCCATAGCCTAATTTTTGAGATAGTCCGCTAGCCAAAATAGTG
>JBCCYD010000616.1:0-3213 GCA_039190385.1 Cyanobacteria bacterium P01_F01_bin.143
CATTACATCATTTAAATGCATTCAAAAATAATTTTAACTCTTTCCTTATACTTGGTTTTTCAAGGATCTCATTCCTTAAAAATTGTACTCAGTAGCATCGTTAAAAAGATAATTTTCAGCAGCTTTGCCTGCTAGCCATATTTTTGTCTTAATTTTCACTTAGTTATTATCGAGATGCTTTTTGATACTCCTTAGGATTTAAGCTATATTTATGCTTGAAAGCCCTAGCAAAAGACCTTGCATTTGAGTAACCTATTTGGTGAGCCACTTCAGCAACAGTGATGTCTTGTTCTGCCAAAAGCTTTTTGGCGAGATCCAAACGATGCGATCGCAAAACAGCAAATACACTAGTATCAAAACAGTAACGAAAACCTTGTTTTAACATAAAATCATTTAACCCAGCTTGTCGCGCCAGATCTTTTAAGGAAGGAGGATCCGTTAAATTTTTTAGTAAAATTTCTCTAGCATAATAAATTCGTTCTATTTGCTCAGGTCTGAGGGGGCATTTTTTTGTTTCTCCCTGAGTATTCTCCATTTCATGATCCAGAACCAACGCCATTAATTCAATTACTTTAGTCTCAAGATACATTCGCTTAACCAGACCTTGATAGGAACAATACAAAATTTGTTGCAGCACAGTTGCCATCATTGGCTGGATATCTCTAGAACGCACATAAATTTCTTGGTTTGAAGTTCTACTCAAATGTTTCAGATTTTTTGGTAGTTCTCCCTCTGGAGACGCAGCAAAAGATTGGAGTATTTTGGGATGAATTTCAATTATTACTGAGAGCCAGGGTTTTATATCATAGTTACCAATAAATTGGGGTTCAAAACCGCTACTCCTTAAAAAGTATTTTCCAGCAACATAGGGGTATAAAATTTTACTCTTTTTAGATACAGTTACGTCTTGCCCGCTTCCTGAAAGCATGAAACAACATTTGATATCATCACATTCACTGCCATCCTTTAAATCAGGATATTCAACTACTATGTGATCTATGGTTTGAGATCGAGCAATTTGTAATAGAACACCTTCCCGCAGCTCAATTTCTCTGCGCCATCCTTGATCAAATTGGATATCATATTTGCGAGTAATATCTAACTCATCGGTCGGGTCAAAATTAAGTTCCTCTTCATTTACTTCTTGAAATTGTTCTTCAACTTCATCTACTGTTAATTTAATGGTCATTACTGTTGTGTCAATTGCAATCTGCTTGTGAAAATTTAGTTGAAGGCTAGTAGCTATCTTATGACCACTCATTCAGGATAGAAGAAATAGCTATTGCCTTCTAAGCAATTATAAGTCAAAGATAATTCAATATTTTCATCTATCATCTATCACCTGCTTAATTTTAAAAATCTGATATTTCCTAAAACTAAAAATAATTATTAGCTGATTACAATCCGTGCATTTTTTATTATTTTAAACTTTTAATAAAAAAGCTCTAAAGGATAAGCGATCGCTCTACCGTAAGGCGATCGCTTATCCTTTACTAATAATCTATTATATGGGAATCCTAAAAGCTCAATATCCCGTAAATCTCTGTCTACAATAGGATAGTTAACTATTTAGTTTTTTCAATGAGATAAAGCTTAGACATTTTAAAACCAAATATTCCTGCCAACAGCATGGCGATCGTACTCAAAATGTACAAAACTGCAATACCTGCCCCAGAACCAGTTCCAAAAATAGGAGCAAATAAATACTGGAAGAGACTCGGCGATCGCATAGCTGGTTCAAAAACTCTGTCACTCAAAACCCCAGCCAACAAAATAATAGGCATACTCAGTAAGTCATAAACCAAAAAATGAGCAGCAAACACCCGACCCTGGACTTTGGCTGGTGTTGCTTTCATCCATAATGCCGTTTCCGAACTTTCGATTAAAGAATAATTAAGGGAGGCGCAGAATTGAGCAGGAAGCCATACTGATAACCCTCGTCCCAAACCAAACACTATTTCTGCCAAACTTGCACTGGTAAAGCCTATAAGCATACCTCGGACATTATTCCGAAATCCTCCCCAAACTGTAAGTATGATTGCTCCGGTAATTCCGGCAAATCCAGACATGGTAGAGATTGCACCCAATGCTTGAGAGCTACTATTAGTGCGAGCCAAAACCATAGGCTGATAAGTTGTATCCATCAGAGTATATGGCAACCAAAATAAAGTGGTCACAACAAGTAAATCTTTTAATTTTGGAGACTGCCAAAGATAGCGAATGCCAAAAGTTATCTCTGACCACAACAACCTTAAACGATTTACCAAACGTACTTTTTTCTCTTGATATTTTTCCTGCTCTCCTTTTGGTTGAGGAATTTCAAGTAAGGCTAAAATAGAAAGAGCGATCGCAATTAGTACCAGCTTAATTGAGAAAATTCCCCCTAGTTGGATTATTGGATAGAGTATCCCTGCCAGTGCTGGAGCGATAATACTGGAACTATGTCCGATCGCCGCATTCATACTGTTGGCACGAGTATAATTTTGACTCTCTACCAGTAGTGAAATTGATGCTCGATAAGCAAGTTGCCCAAACTTCTCAAATCCACCATTGATAGAAGCTGCTAAATATAGGTGCCAAATAGCAAGTTGCCCTGTCAAATAAAGTACCAAAAGCATCAGCGTTGAAACCACAACAGCAGCTTTACTCAAAATCATCAGATATTTACGACTGAAGCGATCTACCACTATACCCGCAAAAATAGCAGTAATAATTCGGGGTAGCTGATAGAAAAATCCTGTTAGAGCAAGAGAAGTAGCAGAACCTGTTAACTCCCAAACCCAAAGGGTAATAGCAAAATCACCCATGTAAGTGCCGATAGAGGAGATAAGATGAGCAAACCAGACAAGAGTGAACTTTCGCAAAGGGTTTTAAAGAATATTTAGAGTTGAAAGGTGATTGATTACAATTAGCGACTAATATATTAAACAAGTTTTCGCTTTGTGCAGAAAATGCACAATTTTTTAAGATTCACTAAAAAGCTTCTCGCAAAGCGGATCTCTTCGAGATCGTTCTCCTGTAGAGCAATCGCATTCGTCAAAATAGTACGAGAAACTTGATAACAGTAAAGTCTAACCTACATTTCGCAGGTAGAGGAATAGAGGTAAGGTATTTTATGAAGAGTTTAGAATAATCTACTTTGGATATCCAAGTTAAAAATATAGATCACTTAGGAATAGTAGCAGGAATCGTTGACCAAATTGGATTAGTTGA
>JBCCYD010000617.1:0-3211 GCA_039190385.1 Cyanobacteria bacterium P01_F01_bin.143
ACGAAAGAGCGCAAAATTTTCCAAATAATCGTAGTGAACTTTATGGTAAAGCTTTGCGTATTTTACTCGAAGAATGGGCAGCAGAAAAAAGAATTGGTCAAAATGAAATCTATCAAGGATTAGATACAGGATTAGAACAAATTCTGTTATCAGAAATTTCCTATTATAATTTTGCTGAAGACAAGCTATTTTTTCCAAAAGAAGAAATTATTCAACAAATTGAATCTTTTCCTGCTAGAAATATTCATGCCCCAGAAAAATTAAATGGAGATGCTGTTCTAAATGCTATTGCGCTCCAACAAGGTCTTTTAGTAGAAAGAGCTACTAACATCTATTCTTTTTCCCATCTTACTCTGCAAGAATATTTGACTGCTCAATATATTAAAGAACATAATTTAATAGAATATTTGGTAAACAATCATCTGACAGATACAAGATGGAAAGAAGTCTTCTTGTTGGTTTCAGGTTTAATGCAAGGTGGAGCAGATACATTATTGTCATTAATGGAACAAAAAGCTAGAGATTATCTTAAAACTTCTGTAGGAAAAGATAAACTTATACCTCTATTAAGTTGGTCAGAAGATATTGCTACTGGAATGACAGGAAATTCAAAATCGATAGCGAAAAGAGCACTCTCTAACGCGTACACTTACGCTATCGCTAATGCTTACGTTTCTGCTTACGCTATCACTAATGTTAATATTATTTCTAACGATTACGCTATCACTAATATTATTTCTAACACTTATCCTAATATTGAAAAGCTACGAAGAGTACTTGATGATCTTATAAATTCTGCTCGTGAATTTGATAATTTACCTAAAGTTTTTAAGGATGTAAATGCCCAAGATTTCATTACTAAATTAGAAACTTTAAAAAATGAAGTTCCATATAATAATCAATCAATAGCAAAGAAAAAGGAGTTCGCTCGCAGAATTATTGACACTTGGCTATCTACTTTTCATCTATCACCAAATTTACTTCAGTTATCAGAAGAAGAAATAAGCGAAATAAATAACAAATATTACTATAGCAACTGGTTAATAATTGAGTGTAAAGAAGCAGCCGTGCAAGTATCGCCCAAAGCCTGGGATGAGATAGAAAACAGAATGTTACGAGCATAAACCTCTAATTTTGCCTTCTGCCTTCTACCTTCTGCCCTCTGCCTTCGAGTTAAAGAATCAAATTCACGATAAAGTAAAACCCATAACAAATTTTGTTAGGGGGAATGATGTCGGACACCAAAGTTCTAGACAAAGTAATCAAAAACCTGCGCGTGGTTCGTCCCAATAAGCAATCCGTTGAAAACCTAGATCTCGGAATTAAAGACGGTAAATTTGTCCAAATTGCCACAGATATTGACCCAGAACAGGTAAAAGAAACATTTGATGCCCAAAATAGACTAGGATTTCCTGGCCTCGTCGATGCCCATATGCATATCGGAATTTATCAACCCCTTGAACAAGATGCGGTCACCAAAAGCAAAACCGCTGCCATGGGCGGTGTGATACCAAGTCGCGTTCATAGATGTAACTTTGAAGTTAGACATAAAATCTAACGAAACCCTAATTAATCGGCATTTGACTTGATTCAATACAAATTTGAAAATTACGTTTTAGATTGCGACTTGGTATGACAACCAGCCTCAATTACATCCGTACAGGACAATATTATTTAAACAAAGTTTGAATTTCTCCTTTAGGGGCGAAGGTTGTTCGCCCTTACAAAAAATTTCAATTAATAAGGATTTGCTGTAATTCTACGCATTGCTTCGTTGACATTTTCCCGACTATTGAAAGCTGAAATACGAAAATAGCCCTCTCCAGCAGCCCCAAACCCAGAACCAGGAGTCCCTACGACATTAGAGTTTTGTAGTAATTTATCAAAGAAATCCCAACTAGATAAACCATTAGGAGTTTCGACCCAAACATAGGGCGCATTGACTCCACCGTAAACCTGTAATCCCGCAGCAGTTAGTTGTTCGCGGATAATTGTGGCATTTTCCAAATAAAAACTGATCAAGGCTTTAGTTTGTGCTTGTCCTGCCTCTGAATAAACTGCCTCAGCACCTTTTTGTACAATATAGGAAACCCCATTAAATTTGGTCGATTGACGACGATTCCACAATTTCCAAAGCTCAACATCAGAACCGTCTTGGGCTTTACCAGTCAAAGTTTTGGGCACAACAGTCAAAGCGCAACGAGTTCCGGTAAATCCAGCATTTTTCGAGAAAGAACGAAATTCGATCGCGCAATTTTTGGCTCCTTCAATCTCATAAATAGAATGGGGAACGCTCGAATCAGTAATAAAAGCTTCGTAGGCCGCATCAAAGAGGATCAGAGAACCATTGGCTAGAGCATAATCAACCCAAGCCTTGAGATGTTCCTTGGTTGCTGTGGCTCCTGTGGGATTATTGGGAAAACAAAGATAGATTAGATCTACTTTTTCTGTGGGAATTTGGGCGGTGAAATCATTATCAGCACTGATGGGAAGATAAACTAGACCTTCATATTCTCCTTTGTCATTAACTTCGCCAGTTCTCCCTGCCATTACGTTAGTATCGACATAAACAGGGTAAACAGGATCTGTAACGGCGATTTTATTATCGTCACCCAAAATATCTAGGATATTGCCACAATCGCATTTAGAGCCATCGGAGACAAAAATTTCCGAAGCATCAATATCACAGCCTCGGGCTTGAAAATCATGCTGAGCAATTTTCTCTCTCAACCAAAGGTAGCCTTGTTCGGGGCCATAACCTTTAAAAGTAGCGCGATCGCCCATATCTTCTACAGCTTGGATCATCGCACTGCGGCAAGCTTCGGGTAAGGGCTCGGTAACATCACCAATTCCCAGTTTGATAATAGGTGCATCAGGATTAGCCGCAGCAAAAGTTTTGACTCGTCTTGCTATTTCAGGAAATAAATATCCTGCTTTGAGTTTTAGATAGTTATCGTTAATAGTTGCCATAAAATTTTTCTAGAGACAAACACCATTTATTAAGATTACTTTGTCCTTGTCCCTTTGTTGATCGCGAATTTGAATTTGACTTTTCCAAATTCTTTTTAAAAGATTATTTTAATACAGGTAACTCATTGGTGACAACTTAAGCTGAAATAGCAGTTGTCAAGGGGATTTGAGAATTTGGCGAAAAGAAGAAATCCTCTTGATTCTTTTGTCGGTCAGGGAACGGAGCAATGATCAGTCGAAC
>JBCCYD010000618.1:0-3189 GCA_039190385.1 Cyanobacteria bacterium P01_F01_bin.143
AATAAGAACAGATGAAAAAGTTTTTGCAGAGCTAAACAAGCGATATTCAGATAAAAATAATTCAGCAGAAATAGTTGCTGATAAGACAGGGGATGTCATCACGCCGAAAGCAATTAGAAACTACTTTGCTAAAGGTAATGGAAATAGTACGCAGCCAGATCAGAAAGGAAGTCCTAGCATAAGGTCCAATAATCTGAATGCATTATGTAAAGCTCTTCTAGGCATAGACTATGAAGAAGCATTAGATACGTATAGCTTTGAAATCTCTAACGACGACACTGAAGCCTTAAAAGAATATAAAGAGCGAATACAGCGCAAATGTGGTCAGGTTTGTGTCTTGGACATGAATCATCCAATTCAGTTGCAGGAAATTTATACAGAAGCCCACTTTCTAGGTAGTCCAAGACGTCGAGCTGAAATGCAGGTTATTAAGGTATTTCAGCGATCGTTTCGTAAAACCGAGGATGACTATACAGAATTTCAAAAGGCATCGGATGTTGTTGCTAAAAATGAAAGGCTCATGATTCTAGGCCTCCCAGGGGCTGGAAAATCAACATTTCTAAAACAATTAGCGCTTTATCATCTAGATAAGCCGCTCGACGGTCAGTATGTGATCCCCATCTATTTACAGCTGAGAACGATTTCATCCATAAAGTATGAAAGTGTTTATCAAGCACTTGAAAAAGAGTTTGAGGATTATATTCCAAGGCTATATAAACAGTTAAACAATATTCTCAAGGATGGCCAGCTACTCATTCTGTTTGATGGTCTTGATGAGGTTTCTTCTCAGGAATTTGATTTCGTTTATTCTGGAATTGAGGAACTGCTCGATAAATATCCAAATAACCGGTTTATTATAACTTGTCGAACCAAATCGTTTTCAGAATATAAATTCGCATCTTTTACAGATGTAGAGCTAGCACAGTTCTCAAAATGGCAAATTGAAACAATGGCAAATCGGTGGTTTGATTCTCGTAGAATCGAGCTTCCTGATGGCAGTCTGTTATCTGGAGGTAGTTTTCTAGAAGACCTTTACAACAACAAAGCAATTGTTGAATTAGCTGCTAACCCCTTGATTTTGACCTATTTACTCTATAACTATGAGCAAAAGGTCGGCTCTATGCCTAGAAGAAAGATTATTGTTTTCAAGCAAGTTGTCAAAATTATTTGTGAACGTTGGGATAATACTCGTCGTATTAAGCGACGAGATGCACAAGAAATTAAAGAGATTAACTATTTAGACGATGAATTGATTGTGCAGTTGCTTTCATTTATTGCATATCAAGGCTTTAAGGAGTTTCCACGGAAAATAGAATGGAGTTCATACGAACTGTGTGAACAAATCCGCGATTTCCTAGATCGTGTACTGGAAGAGTCTATTCATCCAGAACAGGTTTTATTGGCGATTGAAGCTAATAATGGTTTGATGTTTGAAGATGGTGAGGATCGCTACATTTTCCGAACCCTTGGCTTACAGGAGTACTTCGTTGCTAATTATTTAGTTGAAGCTCGTCAAGAATCCATTGTTCAGGATGCTATTGAGGACAAGTTATTCAAGGCTAGTTGGTCTGAAATATTTCCGTTGATTGCAGATCGGATGACCAACTCAGATACTTTTTTGGCAGCCGTTGATAGGAAAATCAAGCGTCATGCTAGGAATAATACAATACTGACAACCTACTTAACCTGGCTGAATGAAACGGTTAAACTATTGCTAGGTGATTCGTTTAGCTCTGCTTGGGTGTCTCTGATAGCGCTTATTGATTTGGATACGTCTTTATACACACGTCGCCTGACGCGAGGTGATGAAGTAAATCGTAATCCATTTTTTGATCTGCAACTCGGAATTCAACAATTTAATCGTGCAAGGGAGAAAATCACCTTTAATACATCGCGTAATGCAATTGCATTGTGGTTGGTTATTATTGAAGCGTTGGTAGACGAACACATCTTGAGATTAGCCCAAGAAATTGATGAACTAGAAATCCTGGTTGCATTCAGGGAAATACCGGCTTATCTCAAGGAACTTTTAGAGATTAATGAAAACACTACAATTGAAGGTGAGATTGATCGTGTTATTGAAGAGGCCACAGCTTTAGGTGATGCAACTGTATTGCAGCAGCTTATATTGCGTAAAGAGAATTTACCTCTTGATTCAGTCGACGGCAATGACTGGAAATTATGGTTGAAATCTTTCAATGAATTTATGCTTGAGCAGTTTAATATCGGGCAGAAGAAAGACTTTTCCGCTGCGGACTATAAGCAACTAGAAGATCACATCTATGCCAATAACCTATTACTTAGGTGTGTTAATGATTCTAGTTATACTGCAACTCGTAATTTGCGACACAAGTTAGTTGAAAATCTTCTAACGCTTGAACCAGTCGCATAATTCCATCCTAAAGTAGATGACATAACTTAAATGTCTTGAGTTATGTACTACATTAGCAAAAGTATCTTGTGAGAGAATTAATTCTCTCACAAGATACTTTTTACTATAGATATACGTCCGCCACCACTATCGCCTGGTTTGCTTGGCTTAGAGCGACTTAAAGATATTGTTGATTGCTGAACAGATAGTCTACAGGGAGAACACAGGTCGTTGACAAGGCATTTGTTCATGTCATTTTTCCAACTCTGTAATATCAGATTAGCACCGTATCAGAGAAATAAGAACGTTAGCTGGAATTTAGTAATTATTATTTGGAAGTTTCGGTAGTTACATAACTGAATATAACTAAAAATGTCGAATTTAATATTTGTTTAATATTTTTCCGGAGGAGCCGAAAGCCTTATTTTGTAGTTGTTTTGTGATCGAATGTATCAATAAAGAACGTGTTCTTTTGAGAAGTTAGAGCGGAAGTTATGCTGGGAGCCCCAGATGTGTTTACACTCTGCGGGTTGCATCAGTATTCTGTTACGTAGTAAAGGGGTTTGAGTAGTAGGCGACCCAAAAACCTACGCTAAGTACCTTTGGTTCTCTGGACCAGTTAAATTCTTTTGATTTGTGAGGGCTGAAACCATTGAAATCTTCTTCTAATTTTTTGTACCAGTTAATGATTAGGCTAATTGGTACAAAAAATTAGTTCTATAATAGTTCAAATAAATTAGTGTTAAAACCTTTATCTATCAATAGTTTCAGCCTTAGCGTTACTTTCTGTTCCATTACTATTCAATCCCCATATACAC
>JBCCYD010000619.1:0-3187 GCA_039190385.1 Cyanobacteria bacterium P01_F01_bin.143
GACTTTAGGAATTATATTGTTTTTTGCCTTTATCTCCCATAATTCATTGGCTCAAAATGAAAACATAGAAAAAAGTATTATAACTGATGAGTCAATAAAGACGATTACAGAGTTTCAAGAGGTGTTAAATATGCTCGCTTATATTCCTTTAAGTGACTTTGAAAGAGGGTTCATCATAAAAAATAGTTATACCGAAAACATGAATCAAATATTTTTGAATGATGACGATTAATCTAATTTATAACGTTTTAACCATAGCTGGTAAATCATAGACTATTAGTCAAAATATAGATCAATGTATAGTAGCTAATAAAACTTTTTTGTAGCCAACTAATGTTTTTATTTAGAATGTCATTGTTTTACATAAGCGTGACAGAATATATGCTAGATATATAGTAGATAAATTTTGAATTTTTTATCTCCAGATTTCCCAGATGAAAATCCTTTTCCTGGCAGCGAATCCTCAGTCTACTTCTCGCTTGAAGTTGGATACGGAATTACGGGAAATTGAGGAAGCTTTGAAAATGTCTAGGCAATCTGGTGAGTTTGAGCTAATTCCCAAGTGGGATGTTAGACCAAGAGATTTTCGGAGAGCATTACTAGAGCATGAGCCGGATATCGTACATTTTTCCGGTCATGGAGAAGGTAAAACTGGTTTGGTCGTAATAGATCCATCCGGAGTCGAAAAGTTGGCTCCTAGCGAAGCTGTAGCCGGTTTGTTTGCCGAGTTTCCCCGCATCAAATGTGTCTTGCTTAATGCTTGTTATTCAGAAGTTCAAGCTCAAGCAATAGTCCAGAAGATTGATTATGTTATTGGGATGCAAGATACTATCTATGATAAAGCAGCGATCGCTTTTTCAATTGGGTTTTATGATGGTTTAGGCTATGGCAGAAATATTGAAAAAGCTTTTAATCTTGGGAAAAATGCCATTCTTTGGGAATATGGCGCTAACTCAGGAAAAACTCGTTCTCGTACATTGATTCCTGTTGATTTTGAACAAGTTGAATCCCAAGAAAAGTTACCCGAGCATCTCAAACCAATTTTGCTTAAAAGACATAGCGATGTTGCTCAGATTATTGCTCCTCCCAGAGATAACAATATTCAAAATAAGCAAAATAATCTTGCTACTTCAAACCCAGATTCTCTTGAAGAATATCAGGCCAGAGTTGTCGGTTATTTAGCAGATCGAGTCTTAGATCCAATTGAACAATTTCAGTTGGCAACTCTAGCCAAGGAGTTGGGAATATCTGAGACTCAAGCTAATGATATTTTGCAAGCAGAGTTAGATAGAATCGAGCAAGCAAAGATAGATTATCAAAATGTTTTCAGACAAACGATTGAACAAGGATATTATCCTTTCAATGCCAAGATTGAACAGGGACTGAAGGAAATCCAAACAAAACTTAAGTTGCTCGACTCAGAAGTAGCAGAAATTTCTCGGCCAATCTTAGAGCAAGCAAGGAAAAAGAATTTAGTTCGCTACCAACAAGCTTTCACAGCAGCAGTAGATCGTGAGTTTCCGCTATTTCAGTCTATTCGACAGGAATTAGACCAGTTGCAGCAATCTTTGAATTTGAGTTCAGCAGAAGTTAGGGAAATTGAGCAACCTATTATTGAGCGCAAGGAACATGAGCACAGAATAGCGCAAGAACTAGAACAGGAACAGCAACGGTCTCAGACCTCATCTACAGATTCTATTCCACAAAGCGATGAGAGTATAAAGAGAGGGAATAAAAGCAATAATATAAGTGCAGAAGAAAATATTTCCTCCAGGAACATAACCTCTGATCAAGAACCTAATAACGCTCAACCTCCGACAGTAGCAACTAGTAGTGGAAGAGAGGTTCCGAATAGAATTTCTTCAACATCAAGAAGCAGCACTAGCACTCCTACCGGAATTACTAGAAAGCAGTTTTTGCAATGGGCTGGCTGGGGCAGCGGTGGTTTGATTGCAACATTGGTAGCTAGTCAGATTTTCAAAGGCCCTCCATCTGTCTCAGTAGCTGAACCAAAATATATTGAACCCACTAAAGATGGTGCTAAATTTGCTGGTCTGCCTCTATGGACAGTTGAATTTGAGACAGTGACTGTTAATGATAAAGGCGAAGAAGTTAGCCGTTCTGATCATCAGGCCAAGTTTTTTAAAGAAGATTTAGGCAATGGTGTGATTTTAGAAATGGTGTCAATTTCTGCTGGTGAATTTGAAATGGGTTCCCCAGGCGGGGAAAAAGATCGAGACTCTGATGAAAGTCCTCAGCGTAAAGTATCAGTGCCAGCTTTTTTTATGGGAAGATTTGCCGTAACCCAATCACAGTATAAGGCAGTGATAGGAAACAATCCTGCCCGATTTAGAGGAGATCCGCGCCCTGTAGAACGTATTTCTTGGGATGAAGCAACTAAGTTTTGCCAAAAGTTAAGTGACAAAACAGGACGGAACTATCGTTTACCCAGTGAAGCGGAATGGGAATATGCTTGTCGTGCTGGGACTATCTCTCCGTTTCATTTTGGGGCAACTCTGACCAGTAATTTGGCGAATTACGATGGAAACTTTACTTATCAATCTGAACCCAAGGGAAAATATCGCCAAGAAACTACAGAGGTCGGCAGTTTTCCGCCTAATGCCTTTGGTTTATACGATATGCATGGAAATGTTTGGGAATGGTGCCTCGATTATTCGCACGGTAATTATAATGGTGCGCCGATAGATGGAAGTGCTTGGCTTGACGATAATGATAATGATTATCGAATGCTGCGGGGCGGTTCGTGGCTCAATGATCCGTGGTACTGCCGTTCTGCTGGTCGCGGTAGGTACAATCCCGCTCAGCGCTACAACTATTTCGGGTTGCGTGTGGTATGTTCGTCGGCGTGAGGACTTCTTTGCCCTTTGCCCTTTTTCCCTTTTTTACTTTAAGGTTTTATATTGATATTCACTTCTTGCTCTTGTTGCCCTAGCGAGCGGAGCGAGCTTCGAATTATTTTTTGTAAATCTTAACCCTCAGCAAAATTCAAAAATACTATAATGATTGCACTTCAATATTTTCTCCTTTAGGAATGAGGATTTAATTATTTAGCCAAGTTAGACTGATTCTGGTTTGACTACATAGTTCCACTGAGGTAGATGTTCATCGAAAATGACATTCATAGTTTCTTTGAAATCTTGAGCTACTTTTTTCCCTGTTTGATACA
>JBCCYD010000620.1:0-3185 GCA_039190385.1 Cyanobacteria bacterium P01_F01_bin.143
CCTGTTTCTTGAGTTGTTTAATTCCCTGCTGGGCCAAATAACGACAATCTCCTTGCAGACTTACCAAATCCGCTACCAGACCGATCGCGACCAAATCTAGCAAATATTCCAAAGGCTGCTGGGGAATCTCTATCAAGCTTTACCAGAGATTCCCCAGCAGCCTTTGGAATATTTGCTAGATTTGGTCGCGATCGGTCTGGTAGCGGATTTGGTAAGTCTGCAAGGAGATTGTCGTTATTTGGCCCAGCAGGGAATTAAACAACTCAAGAAACAGGCAAATGCTAATACTGCTAATCGTCCAGGAGTAACTCGACTTTTGGAATTATGCCGTCGCAATGGCGATCGCCCGACGGATATTTCTTTTGGTTTAGGGCCAAGAATTAATGCTGTGAGTCGGATTCATGGGGATGCGAGTTTTTGTGTGGAGTTGTTGACCAGTCGCGATCGCGCCAGATGTAATGAGTTGGCCTCGGAAACTGAATTAGCCAATACGCGGCGGAAAGAACTACAAAAAAATACGGTAAATCAAGTTCAGAAAAAACTGCAACGCATCGATCTTTCAACTACAGCAGTAATTGTGCTCGAAGATTCTAGTTGGCAGGGTGGCGTATTAGGTTTAGTTGCGGGGCAAATTGCTCAAGAATATGGTCGTCCTACTATTTTATTAAGCCGTAGTGAGGATGAAACGGGAATTGTTTATGCTCGGGGATCGGCTCGTTCTGTGAATAATATTGATCTTTATCAATTGGTAAAATCTCAGGAGCATTTATTACATCGTTTTGGCGGTCATCCCTTTGCTGCCGGGTTGAGTTTAGAGTTGGAGAATTTGCCTTTATTTCAAGAGGGAATTAACCAAAAATTAAATCAACAATTGGATGTTACTAAACTTGGTGTAACTATTGAAGCTGATTTGGAGGTTACGGTAGCAGATTTAGGACAAAGTTTATTTCGAGAATTAAATCTGATTGAACCTTGTGGTATGGGGAATCCTGTACCCAAGTTATTAATTAGAAATTGTAATTTCAAAAATGTTTGGAATAGTAATATTAAAGATAAGCAAGGGAAAAAAGTTCAATATATCAAAACGACTTTTAGTTTGTTAGATCAATCAAGTGACAGTGTTTTTCCTGGTGTCTGGTGGGGACATTATAAGGATGAAGTTCCGCAGGATATTAGTTGTGATGTGATTGTCGAGTTGGATTTTAATTCCTATGCCAAGCAGTATGAAGTTAGGTTGCTTGCACTGCGTTCTAATAGTGAGGAATTTGGGGTTAATAATGGTCAAGTTACGGAGGAGAATATTATTGATCTTCGGGATAAGGAGCTTGATGAGCCAGATGTTCAGTTTGATAGTTCGGAGTTTATTATTCTTGAGCAATGCCCCTTGACTTGGACAGAAATTCAGCAATCATATCGTAGAGCGATCGCGAATAAACAAAAACTAATTCTCAATTATCCTTCTCCTGTGTCACAAAAAGCTCCGGAAGTTTTAAGACAATTTATCTCTACTGTTAAAGAATTAGCGGCTAAGGACGAGTTGATTACTAAAGAGCAGTTGCGAAATAAAATAGGGTTAAGCGATCGCAGTTTAAATTTGGGATTACAAGTTTTAAAAAAAGTTGGTTTATCTTGGCATCAAGAGCAAGAATATTACGAATTTAAACAGGAATTTTCACGATCCAATATTGAAATAGATCAAGATATTAATTTATTTCTACTCGCAGTAACAGAGGAACAATTTCAAAGAGAATATTTCTATCATGTTCCACTATCTATTATCACCAAGCAAATTGCTTAAAAAGGACATTGATTAATTTATCTACTCTGTTAAGCAAGCTGCGTAATGTCAGTTTTAGGATGGATATGCTAAAAAATAGGTGCAGTTCCTTCCAGGACAATCCTGGACATAAAGAAAAATGTCTATTGACTTAATTCCTTTATCCCAACTGCCGTCGAGATATGGCATTGCTCGTTCTAATCTTTATACCCGACTTAAGGATTTGAAGATTGAATCGGTTAAACAGGGTCGCAAGGCTTTTGTCACTGCGGCCAGCCTACAGTTATTAGATGGGTTACATGCTCATCTTGAACGAGGAGGCAATACTTCTGAATTTATCAAAAAGTTAAAAGAAAATCACAATCATCTGGTTACGATTCCCAATAGTTCTCTAGAAGGCCCCAATTATTTTGAACCTGAATATTCTAGTGAACCAACTATTGCCCTTAACCCAACTGCTCTGGTTGGTGTCATTGAAACCGTTGTCAGAAAATTGATTCCGACCTCTCAAAGTCGTTTGACTTATATGAGGGAATTGGAAGAAGCATATCAAAATCAATGGCTACTTTCGACTTCAGAACTGGCGGATTTATTGGGATTAACTAAGAAAACTGTCACCAATTATGGACAGGAATTTAGTGATGCTGGTTTTGTCTTTGCCCGAGCGGGAGTTCGAAAAGGAGGAGAAATAGCTTGGGCGATCGATAAAGAAAGCGATCGCCTAGAATCTTTTGCCGACTCAACTCATCAGGTCAAAGCTGCTTTTTCTGAAGCTTTTGATCCTTAGTGTTTAGATAGTTGAACTATTGGTAGCTGGGCAACTTCTGTGTTTATTGAAGGTTGCCCTTTGTTATGAGTTTTTGTCAGTTTGCTTGTGGATAAACTTAGTTACTTGCCAAGCTATTAAACCTGAAACAATAGCAGCAATAATACTTACTAACACAAACACAGTAAAAGAATGAAGAGAATTCGCCGATTTATCAAAAGGCGATTTTAGAGGATTTTGTGGTGTTACTTGTCCTGAACTAGAAGCAATAATGCCTCCAACTGTTACGGCAGAACCAGCTGCAAAAATCATCATTTGGAGTTGACGATCGCGCTCTTGATCTTTTTTGACTCGTTCGCGATCGCGTTCAGCCTGATCGATTGCCACAATTCCTCTAATAGAATCAATAGCTCTTTCTAATAAACTAGATCCTTGAACAAAATAACTTAAATCAGCTTTAATTTGTTCTTTGAAAGTATTGCAATATTCAGTAGAAAATCTTTCTAGAAAAACAAGAGCCTGTGGTTCTGTTAATTCCAAATCCTCACGAATGATTTGTAATTTTGTATTGTAATTATCAGTATTAATAAAAATACTATTACGACGAAACTCTAACTCTCGTAGAAGCTTAGCGTATTCAAC
>JBCCYD010000621.1:0-3181 GCA_039190385.1 Cyanobacteria bacterium P01_F01_bin.143
ACATATTGAAAAAGATCCGGCTTTAGAAAGACGTTTTCAACAAGTTTACGTTAAGCAGCCTACTGTAGAAGATACGATTTCAATCTTGAGGGGACTCAAAGAACGCTATGAAGTCCATCATGGGGTTAAGATTACTGATTCGGCTTTAGTTGCTGCGGCCACGCTCTCAGATCGTTATATTACTGAGAGATTTTTACCTGATAAAGCGATCGATCTTGTAGACGAAGCTGCTGCCAAACTGAAAATGGAGATCACGTCTAAACCGGTAGAACTAGAAGCAATTGATCGCCGAGTTATGCAGTTACAGATGGAACAACTTTCTTTAGAAGGGGAAAGTCAGCGACCAAGCACTTTAACTATTGATCGCTCATCCAAAGAACGGCTTTTAAAAATTCAAACTGAAATCGACGAACTTAAGGGCAAACAACAAGAACTATCTTCTCAATGGACATCGGAAAAAGAATTGCTTGATGAGATTAATTCTCTCAAGGAAGAAGAGGAAAAATTACGTCTTCAAGTGGAGCAAGCGGAAAGGGCCTATGACCTCGAAAAGGCAGCCCAGCTCAAGTATGGCAAGTTGGAAGTTTTGCAACGCAGTTTGGAAACTCAAGAAACGAAACTCATCGAGTTGCAATCGCAAGAGACTGCTCTGCTCAGAGAAGAAGTAACTGAGGGGGATATAGCCGAAATTGTTGCTAATTGGACTGGTGTTCCAGTAAACCGTCTTTTAGAATCGGAAAAACAGAAGCTACTTCAGTTGGAAGGACATTTACATCATCGAGTCATTGGCCAGGAAGAAGCGGTAGCGGTTGTCTCGGCGGCAATTCGTCGTGCTAGAGCAGGGATGAAGGATCCGGGAAGGCCCATTGGTTCATTTTTGTTTATGGGGCCCACAGGGGTCGGGAAAACTGAATTGGCTAGGGCTTTGGCAGCTTTTTTGTTTGATAGTGAAGATGCCATGATCCGCATTGATATGTCGGAATATATGGAAAAACATGCGGTATCTCGTTTGGTGGGAGCGCCTCCTGGATATGTGGGTTATGAGGAAGGGGGACAATTATCGGAAGCAGTGCGTCGTCGTCCCTATTCTGTGGTTTTGTTGGATGAGGTGGAAAAAGCTCATAAGGATGTGTTTAATATTTTGCTGCAAGTGTTGGATGATGGCAGGATTACTGATTCTCAAGGGCGTGTGGTCGATTTTCGCAATACGATTATTGTAATGACGAGTAATGTGGGAAGTGAGCATATTCTCAATATTTCGGGTAATGATGATACTAATTATGGGGAAGTGGAGAAGCGGGTTACTCAGGCTTTAAGAAAACATTTTCGTCCTGAGTTTGTGAATCGGATTGATGATCTAATTATTTTCCATTCTTTGAAACGGGAGCAGTTGCGAGATATTGTTACGATTCAGATTAGGAGAATTGAGAATTTACTGGCGGAACAGAAAATTGCGATCAAGTTATCGGATGAGGCTTTGGATCGGATTGTGGAGGTTGGTTATGATCCAGCCTTTGGGGCGCGTCCTTTGAAGCGAGCTATTCAGCGGGAGTTAGAGAATCCGATCGCGACTAAGATTCTGGATAATAGTTTTAGTGAGGGGGATAAGATTTTGGTTCAATGTGTTGATAATAAGTTGGTTTTTGCTCAGGAGGAGGATGAGCCGGTTATTGAGGTTAAGGAAGTAAAGGTGGAAATAGTTTCTTGATTTTCTCTTTTTTTTCCAATTATCTAATCAAAGCCATAAATGCAATTGGGGGACAGCCCTCCAAACCCCTGACAATGTTTTTGCTAGTGGGTCGGAAAGAATCCTGATTTTCTTGTTGGTTGACAAAAGTGATGGATAAGAAATGTGAGTCCACAGATGGACACAGATGAACGCAGATATTTTCTTTACATTTTCTTGTCTGACTTAACTATTAGGACAATCATGAATAAAGACTGCAAGCCAACTTTGAATAGCATCTTCTAGCATCTCCAAAAGATGTTCATAACTTTCTCCCCAAGTGTGGCATCCTGGTAATGCTGGAACAGATCCACACCAAACCCCATCTTCCTCCCAAATGACTGCTTTGATTTTCATGGTTAATGTATTGTCATAGTTTGTTTTTGATTGTAACGCGATCTCGAAGAGATCCGCTTCGCGGCGCGCGTAGTGCTAGCCTTATGAATTAGAAAATTGGATAATAAGCTAATATGTCAGTAAGTTGATTGGTCTTGCAAAATAAAAGACTGGCTAAATATGGAAATTATAATTGAATCAACGCAACGCTTTGAAAATAGTCTTGCTCAACTTGGTCAGGAGAGTAAACAATCAGTTATTGAAAAAATTAATGATTGTACACGGCAATTCCCGAAAAATAAAATGTCTGTGTATCACAATTTGGATCAAGCAAAATCCTTCGCATTACCCAATAATTACCAATCTTCACTTTATATATTATATGTATCTCCGAATCTAAGAGTTATTTTAACAATTGATGAGGATCCAATCTTTTCTCAGGCTATATTTACTTTATTTGATGTAGTTTCTTCTAAAAATGTAGAAAAAGCACATAGAGAAATAGCAGCAGATCTTTATAAAGATTTAACGACAGCTAATCAAGAAATTGCACAAGTATCTTAAAAATATTTATGGCTCAGTTTCTTACTCTTCATGATGATTATGGCATTATTTATGAAGCAATGAAAATTTTGCCAACTAATGAGTTAAAAATTGCCTTTTTAGAAGCTTTAGCCGAATTAGAGAATAGTGATTGTCACAAAAAAAGAAATTTTCCTAAAACTAGATTACATAAAATAAGGGGGATTAAGCAAGCAATTTATCGTGCTGATATTGATAATATTTCTGGCTGGAGAATTCACGTTCAATATATTAATGGAGAAATACATCTTAAAGATATTATCGAAGGACAAAGACATGATGATGTAATGAAGGTTATCAAGTCTAAAAAATTTCGATATGACTAAAGAAAAAATAACTTAATGGATAAATTAGTAAAATATCGTCAACAAATAAAAAAATTATATTGAAGAAGATCCGACATTTCGCACCTTTGAGATGGGATTCCATGGTTTTCCTTAAGGGTTTATAATCAATATTTTATTAGTATTCATTCCCGTTAACAGCGATCGCAAACTAGAAAAAATCAGATTAAAATGGATATTTCGCAGGTTACTC
>JBCCYD010000622.1:0-3180 GCA_039190385.1 Cyanobacteria bacterium P01_F01_bin.143
GGAAGAGATAGGGAATTACGACGACTCTTTGGCCGTATTTTAACTGGGCAATCAATTGCTATTATTGGAGACCCTCATATTGGAAAAACATCTCTTCTCATGTATCTCTTTGATAATGAATCTCGGAAATCTAAGATAGGTAATCGACTTGATCATAACTTTTTCAGTTACTTAGATGCGCAAACACTTAATGAAGTTCAAACTCAGGCTGAATTCTGGTTACGTGCTCTTAATCCTTTACAGAATGAACTTCAGAATGAATCAGAGAATCGTTTAAGTAGAGTGGCAGAAAGATACGAACTCGCTAAAAATAATAATTTTGGTACTTTTGTTCTTGAAAAACTATTTGAGGAATTAACAAAAGCAGGATCTCGGCTTATTTTACTTCTCGATGAATTTGACGATTTTCTTACACATCCAGTTCTCAATAGTGCTGAATTTTATGGTGGACTTCGATCTTTTGCTTCACGATACCCATCTGCTTTCTCATTAGTATTAGCTGCTCGAAAAAATTTAGCTCAACTTAACAACCTAACACAAGAGATCAATCCCATAACGCAAAAAATTGATCCTCTAGGTTCTCCTTACTTTAATGTGTTTACCGAAATCAGACTTAATGCTTGGCTAAAAAAAGTTTTACCTAAATTAATCGATAAATCATACGGCTATTTTAATTCGCAAGATGCGGAATATATCTATAAAGTATCTGGATTGCATCCATATTTGGCCCAAATGGCTGCTGGGACTCTTTTTGATGCACATCTAGATGGACATATTGGAGCAGAACGTTACAAAAAGGCAGCCCAAGAACTTTACGAACAATCCCAACATCATTTTGAGGATTGTTGGCGATCTTGGACAAACGAAAGCAAAAAAGCCATAACCGCTGTAGCACTCAATCAAATTCCTCGTATGGTTCCTAATCATAATTTCTTAGTATCAGAGCTGACAAAAAATCTTGATGATTTCACTCCAGAGCTTGTAAATTTGGAAAAAGTTGGTCTTTTAGAACTAGATCAAGATGGAACTTGGATCATTAAACAACAAGCTTTTGTCTGGTGGTTAACCGATGAGCTAAGGCGACATGTGCGAGATAATAGCGAGTTTGAAACTTGGCTGCAATCGCAAGAACTTGATGGGATGCTTAAAATGCTTACTAAACAAGAAAAAGAAGTGATTGGCAATACTATTAGCGAAGCTTTATCTACACTTGGCAAAGGCGCGATGACATTGATAGAAGAAATGGCAAAAGCTTTCGGAGAAGGTGCAGCAAACGCATTACTCCCTTCTGATTAAAAATTATCAATTTAAAGCAAAATCAGTATATTTTCTTCTGCTAAATATAATAATTTATTTTGTTTTTTAACTTGTTCAAAGCTAACTATTAGCCATGACTTCCGCTTTTAATTCCATAGAAGATGACTGTTTCTCATTAATAAATTCATTAAATAACTCAAAAAATCTTTCTAACGCATCTCGTTCATCTTCTGAATAAAAGAGAATAATTCTACTCCAACTTTGGGTAGATGGTTGATTCAGTTTTGCCTCAATCCACTCTTGAAATTGCTCAAATTCTTCTTCTTCTCTGCTAATAGAGATATCTGCTTGACGCAAAGCAAAAGTATAACCATCTAAGAAACTTTGTAGTTGACTAAGAGAACATTTGCCTAAATATAAAGCAGGTCTTTGTTTGATTTTATCTATTAATTCGTAAAAGCTAATCATAATTCAATCTTAATTACTTATATTAGAATTCAATCTCTGTAATTTCAAAACCGCTGCCTAAGTCTATTGCAATACAGTAAAAATTGTTCAACCATTCTTTCCTAGTAATTCCTTGTGGATGGAGATTATCAAAGATTAGTTCAACTCCACTGAATTCAACTGCAACTCCCTGATGACAACCATTAGTAGCAATATTCCGTTTCAGTTTCTCATGGTAAATGTTGCCATACTTTCCTTTTTCTCGACCCGTATATAGTTTAATCAGCTTACCAGAAATACCCTGATAGGTTAGAAGATCTTGAATCGCTTTAGCACAAGCTTTGCATTCAAAGACTTTAAAAGAATTCGCAATAGACGTGATCTGTTGATGTAGCTCATTATCAGTTGGTCTAGACTGAGTCATTTAGCCATAGTTTTAGATAAGTTACAGTATAACTACTACTATAGCTTTTTAGGTTATCAAGCTTATTCTTTCTTTATGCGATCGCATAAACTTGATAGTCTCCTTACAAAACAAGAAGTGATTGGTGATACCTTCAGCAAAGTCTTATCTACACTGGTAAGTGCGGGATGAATTCTGACTTCAAGGAGTTTCCGCCTTAATTTTCGCTATTTGTTTATGAGTTTGATTCAATTCCCTTCTTAATGGCTTAACAATAAACTTCGGTAATTGCTCCTCTTGGGTAATCGCTCTCGAAAAATGATCCAAAGCTTTTTCTAATATGGGAATACTCTTTTGTTCTTTCCCCATGTTTTTTAGAATTTGACCTTTGAGATAATAATGCTCAGGATTCTCAGGAGCCAATTCTAGAGCCTTGTCCACGAATTTTAAAGCCTTCTCGTAATCTTTCAAATCCCGATAAGCAACTGCTATTCCCCGATTAACCAAATAACTGGGAGAGGCATAGGCTTCAAATCTCGCGATCGCCTGATCAGGACTAGAAAAAGGCAAATTCACCGCCAAAAGCAAATCCATATAACCCTTAATCAAATTCAATTCAGGATCATTGGGATCGGCTGCCTCTGCTTCATCAAAATATCTAAAAACCAACTGTAATTTTTGGATTGCCCCTAATGGCCCATCTTTTTCATAAATGTAAGCTCCCTCCAAAAAATGACCCACAGCCAAATAAAGATTGCCTCGCAAAGGATCGCTTTTCTCCAGTTTTTCCGCAGTTTTTAGAGTTTTTTCGGCATAGATCTTTAAGTTTTCCCAATCCTCTTCTGTATAAGCTAATGACGCTCTCAAAGTATGAGCAAGAGGTTCATTTTCTTCCTCAACTTCTGCTATTTCCAAAGGCTCCAAACTACCAAAATAATCTCCCAAGACAAAGAGAGTATAAAATGCTTTTTCTGTATGTTCTCCAATATCACGAGCATTATCTACCCGAAAAGGATCAGCCGCGATCGCAAGACTACTGAAACTTAAAGTCATTGCTGAGGCTAAAGAGAAAA
>JBCCYD010000623.1:0-3139 GCA_039190385.1 Cyanobacteria bacterium P01_F01_bin.143
GGGGGTTTGGGGAGGACACCGTCCCCAATGGGGGGTTTGGGGGGGCTAGCCCCCCAAGAGAAGTTATGGATTGAAGCAGATAATTTTGGACAAGAAATCGAATCTTATAGAAAAATCAAAACAGATTTTATCCGAAAAATATTGCCATCTGCCTTCTTTTACTTATTCAGCAACTGTAATTGTATCCAAAGCAGTTTTAACCTTACCGACTACATTCTCAGGTAGGGGAATATAACCTAGTTCCTCTGACAAAGCTTGTCCATCAGTCAAAGACCAATTAACAACTTCTTTGAAAGCATCTAACTTATCAGCATCATCATAGGTTTGATAAGCCAAAATCCAACTGTAAGTAACAATTGGATAGGAAGCTTCTCCTTCTGGATCAGTTATAAAAGCACGTAGATTTTCTGGAAGTGTTACCGCGGATAGGGTCGTAGAAGCCGATTCACTCGAAGGAGCAACATATTTACCTGCCTTATTTTCCAGACTAGCAGTAGGAATACCTTGCTGTTTGGCATAACCAAACTCAATATAGCCAATAGAGCCTTCTGTTTGAAGAATTTGAGCTGTAACACCCTCATTACCCTTGGCTCCACTTCCTGTGGGCCATTCTACTGTTTTGCCTTCCCCTACTGCCTCTTTCCATTCAGGACTGATAGCACTGAGATGTTTGGTGAATACTCCAGTTGTACCGCTACCATCGGAACGATAAACCACACTAATTTCAGAATCTGGTAGATCTACCCCAGGATTATTTGCTGCGATCGCAGGATCATTCCATTTCGTGACCTTACCCAGCAAAATATCAACATAAGCTTGACGCGATAAGTTTAAACTCTCAACTCCAGGAAGATTGTAAGCTAAGACCACACTCCCTGCTGTCATCGGCAACAACACTGTGCCGCGATCGACTTTGGCAATTTCTTCATCCTTCATAGCCACATCGCTTGCCCCAAAGTCAACAGTTTGCTGAGTAAATTGCTCAACTCCAGCACCACTACCAATAGATTGATAAGTAACTTTGATATTGGGATTCTGTTTGTTGTATTGAGAAAACCAAGTTTGATAAAGAGGTGCGGGAAAACTTGCCCCCGCACCAGTTAGGGATACTGATTTACCTTCTGTGCCAGTTGATTCTGTTGTGGGAGAACCACCGCAAGAGGCAAGACTAAGACTCAAAGCCAATAACGGAGCAAATAAAAGTCTGCGTTTAGGTGAAATGAAAAAAACCATAAATGTTTGATCTTTGGTAAATTGCTTAATTTGGATGTGAGCAATAAGTATAAGTACTAGCTCTAAGATTATCTTGTTTGCTTTACTAGTTGGTAAAGAAAAAGTAATCAAAAGATCAAGGTTAGGTTAAGAAACTAGCTAGTATAGTATTTAATACTGCAAGTTGAAGCGCTATTTTTAATTTTTATCTTTTTGCTGGTACGTCCTAACAAACAAAATTGTAAAAGGTTAAATTTTAATAAGTTAAAGCTCTTTATAGATTAATAGATACTAAAGTTGAGATGTACTCTTGTTTTTATAACTAGGCAAGATAGTAATAAAGCGAATGTATTTCTAGCTGTAATAAATTAAGGAGCTATTTTCATGCCGAAAATTGAAACATGGCAAGCTTCCCGTTATCAAACACTTTTTCAGAAGAAAGCTATTAGACCTGGATGTGAGCCAAAAATCATAGATCACGGAAGGAAACAAAATAATGTAATTGTCTTAATTCATGGCTTGACAGACTCTCCTTATTTTATGGAAGCAATTGGCGAAAGATTTGCTCTGATGGGATTTAATGTTCTAATACCTTTATTGCCAGGACATGGACTAAAAGAGCCTCAAGGAATGAAGGGAGTAACGTTAGAAGAATGGCAACAAGAGATTGATACGACGGTTGAAGATGCCAAAGAATTAGGAGATAAAGTTTCCATTGGAGGATTATCAACTGGAGGGACTTTAAGTGTTTGGAAAGCACAAAAATCTCCCCAGGATATAAATGGGGGAGTATTTTTATTTTCTGCTGCTTTAGATATAGCAGGTAAACAAGGTAACTTTAGAGAAAAGTTATTAAGAACAAACTTTATTCGGCGTTTATTGGCAAAATTAGAAGATAGCAATAAACCTTCTCTCGTGGGAACCGATCCTGATGATAATCCTTATCGATATTCTCGGATGGATATTGATGGTGCAGCTCAGTTGTCTGAAGCGATAAAATTGGTTGAAAATGCCAAACTTTCTCAACCTCTATTTGTAGCTCACTCAGAAGATGATAGTGCAGCAGATATTGAAGGAGTTGAAGAGTTAATTCGGAATCATCCATCTAAATCAGCTAAAACTGACTTCTTTAGAATTGGCAAAAACTACCATGTTCCTCATGCAAGCGTCGTTTTGGCTGAAGATGTCATATCTTATAATGAATCTCCTCTAGAACCTAAAAATCCTTTTTTCGATTTGATGATAAATCGGATTCAAAGGTTTTTAGAAAGATTTAAATACTTCGATTCTCTTCCAGAAATCTAATCTAGAAAACATTCCTTTTACCCCAAATACTACTAGTTATAAGCCGGAACATGCCTATTGGATGGCATATTTTTCTTCTTTAGCTTATAAAAAACTGAGTGAAAAAGATCCCTCTTCAGATATCGATAAAATCTTAGCTGAAACCCTTTGTTGTATTTTCAAAACTCGGAGATTTTGTCTTGAATCAACCCACTTCACTGACCCAACGCGGTTACGAAAGCTGGTAGCGCTTTTGACCTTGGCATTATGTTGGACGATCAAGGTCGGGTTGATTTTACATCAGATCCAACCTATTGCTCTCAAGAAACATGGTCGGCGGGCTAAAAGCCTTTTTAGCTTGGGATTTGAACATCTCCGAGAACTTGTCCTCAATCCCTGCCCTCGCAATCAAAGTTACTTTAGATAATTTCTAAATTTTTTATCCTGTACTTAGAAAATTGCCTCTTAGTAGTTCTATGCTTTACCCATAAGTCCTAGAATTCTTACTCTACAAGGATTTTAAAGATTATACTTCGGGCTAATTTATCCATATTCATTCAGACCTTTACCTAAAGATAGGGGTTCTGAAGAGCGTATTGTTCGCGATCGCGAACAAAAGAGAACAAATCGCAAATACTAAACC
>JBCCYD010000624.1:0-3136 GCA_039190385.1 Cyanobacteria bacterium P01_F01_bin.143
TCCGGTTCCTCCGAAGACACCAAAGTCAGCCACCGGTGACGGCCGAGCGGGATGTCGTGTTTCACGACAAATCCTAGCTTGTTCGTATAAAAATCAAGAGCCTTGGCCTGGTCGTCGACAGAGGTAGGATATCAAGTACTAGTAACTCATCGAAATGCGCTTGCTTCAGCATCTACCGAAGGTCTCGTGTCAGAAAACTCAGTTTGCCCCGATCTAATTTTGGTGGATATTCCCGAAGAGCAGGAGGCTGAATTAGAGATTGGTCATTATTTACAACTTGATTCGGATAAGTGTGAGTCTGACATTATTTTCCTAGTTTCTCGGTTTGAAACTAGAGAGAAAATAGCTCATTGTCAGTTTAAGACAGTAGACTCTGTTTTAAAACCAATTAATCAACAAGCATTAATCGATAATATTGAAGCCCATTTCAAATTGCAACAGCTTCAAGAAAGTTTGACTAGACAAGAGAAAGAATCAAAAATTTTATTTCAATTATCAGAAAATATTCGTCAGTCGCTGAATTTAGAAGTTACGTTACAGCAGATAACCACAGAGATTCAAAAATTCTTAAATTGCGATCGCGTCATTATCAATAGTTATACCGAAAATTACCCTGCTTTCACTTCACAAGCTGTGGGACTGGCTATTGCCCCAATTATTCCCGAAACTTATAGTAATTTTTTATCCGAAATTTGCGGGAAGAATACTAATGAGTATCAGCAATATCAACAAGGGAAGATTCAAATCATTGAAGACATTAATCATCATTATTTACAATCTTCAGCCCAAGCATATTTAAACCAATTAGAAATCGCCTCTCAATTAATAATTCCGATCTGTATCCAAGATGTTGGCCCCGAGCAGACTATTTCTTTGGCGAGTGATTTAGAATCTAACAGCTCATGTTCTCTTTGGGGCTGGCTAATTATTCATCAATGTAATCTGCCAAAAACCTGGCCACAACCAGAAATTAGATTTCTGCAACATCTAGTGAGTCAAGTTGCGATCGCGATTAGACAAAATTTATTTATAGAGCAACTACAACAAATTGACATTTATGATCCCCTAACCAAAGTCTATAATCGCCGTTATCTTGACCAACAACTATCGTTAGAATGGCGAAGACTACAGAGAATTCCCTCTCCAGTCTCGGCGATTATTTGTGATATCGATTATTTCCAGGCTTATAAAAATCATTATGGCGAACAGGGAGCAAATCAGTGTCTACAAAATGTAGCGCAGCTGATGTGCCAGGCGATCAGAAGACCAGCAGATTTTATAAGTTTATATAGTGAAGATAAATTAGCGATAATTTTGCCCCATACTCCAGTTCAAGGAGCGCAAAATATTGTTGCGGCGATTCAAGTAATGCTCAGCCAATTACAATTGCCCCATGCCCAATCGCCTGCTAGTCCTTTCGTTACCTTGAGTTTTGGAATTGCCACGACTATTCCGAACGCCACAAAATCTCCCAATTCGATCACTGAAGCAGCTGAACAAGCATTGTATATTGCCAAAAGTCGTGGTCGCAATTGTTCTGCTATTTACAACAAAGATATCTCTCAATTAACATTGCAGCAGCAACAGGAATTGACCTGGAGCAAAAGATTACATGATGCTTTAGAAAAAAATCTGTTTTGTCTTTATGCACAATGTATTGAGCCGTTAGATACTGAGGATCAAAGGCAACATTTTGAAATTTTACTCAGATTGCAAGAACAAGACAATGTTATTATTCCGCCTAATGATTTTCTGCCGATCGCGAATCGTTGTGCGATGATGCCGCAAATTGATAGTTGGGTGATTGAAAATTTATTTAGTCAATTGTCAGCAGCAGAAGCCCGAAATTATCAGGAATATGTTTTTACAATTAATCTTTCTGGAGCATCTTTGAATGATGATATTTTTCTAGATTTTTTACAAACGAAGATTATGGAATATAATCTCGATCCCCAACTATTTTGTTTTGAAATTACTGAATCTGTAGCTTTAGATAATATTGCTAAAATATCAGATTTTATTAAGCAATTGAAAAATTTAGGATGTAGTTTTGCGCTAGATGATTTTGGCACAGGAATGTCTTCCTTGACCTATTTGAAAGAACTTCCCGTTGATTATGTTAAGATTGACGGCTCTTTTATCCGAGAAATTAATAATGATGCGATCGCAAAATCTATGGTGACAACAATTAATAATCTAGCGCAAATCATTGGTTTAAAAACTATAGCTGAATTTGTGGAAAATCAAGCTATTCTAGAGACAATTCAGGATCTAAAGATAGATTATGCCCAAGGATTTCATTTTGCCAAACCTTGTTTACTTAATAACGTTATTTCTTGATTTGCTAATTGATAATTGCTAATTGCTAATTGGGAATTAGGGAGAGTTTTTACTTGTCAAAATCATTGTGATCGACTACTAGTAAGTTATTATTTACCTGTTTTTTGCATTGTTCAAAGAATTGCAATTAGTGGAATTATGGGGTGTGCGAGTATTGAGATTATCAGTAACGTAGGCAGTTAAGATAATTTTTCCCTCTTCTGTTTTGATGATTCCTCTGGCTGGATAAATATCTCCGATGCTGGTTGCGATCGGTTTGATTTCAGGAGATTGTGTTTGAAGATTTGGAGTTTTAATTTCTCCATCTACTAGGATTGAATCTGATTCAAATGGTTCAGTTGGTTGGGGCGGAAGACCTCCTTTGCCTTTGATAGTTAAACCTCTGGGTTCATCAGAAGTGCGATCGCTCTGACAAGCTTGAGATACATTTTGTTGTGTTTCAACTATACTATTAGGTAGCTCAATATCGGTTTGAAGTCTATTGATATCGGGAGTATCAATAGAGACGTTACCATCCAAACCAAATTCAGAACTGGCATTGATATCGTTAGTGATGTCATTTAAGGGGCGTTCTTCTATACCAAAAATAGCTTCAGCACTAATATTGATATTTCCACCACTTCCTTGTAGCGCATTGGCAACAATATCACTATTTTGATTAGGAGTAGTCACTATAAAATTAGTATCAATATTAATATCTCCACCATTTCCTGTTGCATTAATATTTGCATCAGCAATAATCCCAGTTCTATCTTCTAAATTGTTTAATATTTCAGTTGTTTCAAAAATTTCAAAA
>JBCCYD010000625.1:0-3123 GCA_039190385.1 Cyanobacteria bacterium P01_F01_bin.143
CCGATTTTATTTGTAAATCTAAATAAAATTGACTTGTTGGGGTATTCTAATTCCTTTTGTTTGTCAAAGTAAATATCTACTTCACTTTTCTCTACTTTGCCACTTTTTATTTTGTTCAATTCCAATTTATCTTTAAAAAATTGTATCTGCGGCATGGAATTAGTTCTAATTTCCATTCCTGCTTGAGCAGCAGCTAATCCGATGGTATGTCCTTCACCCCGATAAAATTTATGTAGTTCACAATAAGCAGCAATCCTCTCCCAATTGTTGAGAAATTCAAGTTCGCGTCCTTTATCTTTGGTGACAACAAACAAACATTCGTGGACAAAAGTTATATCAGCAAGATTTAAGTTTAATTTGTGGGCAATCTTGTTTAAAATATTAATTTCCGATTTATTTTTATTGTGTTTAAGAATGTTATGCCATGCGATTCTTGCAGTTATTCCTGGTTGCCATGCTAAATCATCTGGGATCGATGCAATAATTCTCATATCAGCATCAATAAATATGCATGAATTAAAGAGTGATAATGCTTTGGCGATTGCAAAACGTTTATCATGGTAGCATCCAATACTTTGTTGTCGATGTCCAAAAGCTAAAACATTTGTGAGTTGGCTGAATTTTTGCGGTTGATCTGTCAAAATTATCAGAGAAATTGTAGGAGCATGTTCTTTTAAATCTTTTGCTAATTCTAATGCTAGATTACAGTAATTAGCACCTAGGGCTAATGTACAGAAACAAAATTTTGATTCTTGTGATGTCATAAATATTAATTATTTAGAAAATTTCCCAGTAATCTATTTCTAATAATTGGTTTAAGAAGTTGCCAATATATACAGTGAATGGCGGACAATTTACCGATAGTAAAAATTGAAATCTTTAAGAGCAAAAATTCTAGCTTTGTTGAAGCGGTAATGATAGTCTATTCTGCGGCTTAAATTACTCCACAAAGTTTTATTTGATTTCCATGCAGCGGCATCTAAATGTTCTTTCGCTTGATTAATGCTTTCTAGCCAAGAAGGCTTAGTAATTTCTAATCCTGCTTTGGCTGCTGCTAACCCAATACCATGTCCTGAACCAGCATGGATTCTATGTAATTCTAGATAACGAGCAATCAAATCCCATTGCTTGAGAAATTCTGAAGTTTTGTCTCCATCTGCCGATACCGCAAATAATGATTCTCCGATATAGCTCACAGAATTAATATCGATGTCGAGCTTCTCACCCAACTTACGAAGATAGATTAATCTTTGAGGATTGTATTTCTGTGCATGTTCAACAAGATTTTCAATGTGTACTGCTGCTAATCCTGTTGATTCATTAATCGACTCTGGTAGGCTATTAAAAATTTTTGTATCTGCATCTATCTGTATTGCTACCTTGAATTTTGTTAATGCCTTCTCAATGACAAATCGCTTATCGTGATAGCAATGAAGAATTCCCTTTTTTTCGAGTTTGAAGGCAAATACATTACTACAGTCTTTAAATGCATCAGGATTATCAGTTCCGATTACTACTGTAGTTCCTGGAGAGTGCTTCTCTATATTTTCTGCAAATTCTTGAGCCAAAAGTTGATACTTGGGCTTGAGAGCGAGAATGCTAAAGCAGAAACTTTTATTCATGAAAATACTCCATCTTAAATTATTTAGGAATGGCCGCCTTACAGCCGCCTTTTCTTGTAGGGTGCTCGTACACTCACTAATTTATAAGGTAATAATAAGGCTTGTAGTGTGACGCACCACTTTCTGTTTGTGACAATTGCGTAAGTCCTGTTATTATAACAATCGTTATTTAAAAGAAATAAAATCTATATAGCTTCACTGGTTATATAAATTTTATGTATATTATCTTTGAATATTAGGCGAAAATCTTCAGTATATTCACTTCATATTTTAAGTTTGTATGGATTGTTTATTGTATTCCTCGTTAAATAACGCAAATTATTCTAGCTGAAATCCTTCAAAAGGACATTATAGAGAACTGTAGTTAGATATTATTTTATAAAGTAGATATCCAAACAAAACGATTATATAGATGCAAAATAAGTAGGTTGGCATTGAAAATAGTAATTGGGATAAGGCAAGCCGGCAAGCCGGCAAAAGGCAATAGGAATAAGGCTTTGAGGGTAATTTACCCAAGCTGTAATACCGCTTGGTTTATTTGTGCCGACTTACTTACTATTGGACAATTTATATCTAGCTCACGTCTTTTGCGTGAAGGATTCCCATAAGAATTTTTTGAGAAGAAAAAAATTCTTATGGGTGCCCGTGAGCCAAGACTAATTCCTCAAAATCTATCTTTCATCGCCCGCAACTGCGCAAAAGTTTCTATAAAATCGCTACTTTTTGCAGACGATTGTAATGCTGCTTCTTCCCATCTAAGAAACGGATTCGTGTGTTTTTCTACCCCCAACAAAGAGGGTATCGTAGCTTCTTGACGACTGCGATGTGCTTTTACTTGCTCATATCGCTGCTGAAGTTCCTGGTTTTTACTATCCACAGTCAGAGCAAATTGTAAATTTTTTAAAGTATATTCGTGGGCACACCAAACCCGCGTATTATTTGGCAAAGCGCGTATTTTACTCAGGGACTTTATCATCTGTTTTGGTGTTCCTTCAAACAAGCGACCGCAACCGCCAGCAAATAGAGTATCGCCACAGAATAATTCTCCCGTCTCTCCTGAATTTTCAGGGGGAAAATAGTAAGCTATATGAGCGCGGGTATGCCCGGGAACGAATAAAACCTCCGCCGTGCGATGGCCGAAATTAACGCGATCGCTATCTTCTAAAAAGATTTGTTGTCCGGGAATTCTACCTTTATCAGAGATTCCAGCGTAGACTGTCAGTTGAGGAAATTTTTCAATTAACTCTTGATTCCCACCTACATGATCGTAATGATGATGAGTATTAAAAATTGCTACTAATTTCGTTTTAAGTTCGTCAAGCTTTGTTAAAACCGGTTGTGCTTGTGCTGGATCGACTACAGCAGCAATATTTTGTTTGGTATCGTGTAGCAAGAATACGTAATTGTCCGAAAGTACCTTTATACGAAATATCTGCATTTTGATAGCCTTCCTCATTCTTTTTATTAACCCCAGCATTAGTTTAGCGGGCATCAAATCAAA